>JANOSN010000040.1:0-2055 GCA_031415895.1 Polaromonas sp.
GTCAACGCCAACGACCAAGGCTTCGCACCGCGCGGCCGCGTGGAGATGATGCAAGCCAAGTCTATGTCGTCTGATGCACCAGTGCCAGTAGAGGCAGGGCGTAGTAATGTGGTGGTGCAGGTGAGTGGGTCGGTGCAGATGAAGTAGATTGTGCAAACAAAGTCACGCATTAAAGGATTTAAAGGTTTTAATAATTGCGCCTGAATTCGTTTAAATAAGCCAGCTTAGCGCTGGCTTATTTTTTTACTTGCGAGGAACCAAAGCATGCCCGGCGAAAATTTTACAAATACTACCCCCTCTCGCGGAGGTGAGCGCACACGCTATACCGCACCAGGTGCAAACGCAGCCAAGCAAATTATTTTTGTTAACGGCATCATGAACACCGCTGCACAACACACTCAAGCTTGCAAAGATATTATTCAAACCACAGGCTGCGAAGTGTTGGGCGTATATAACCAAAAAGGAACTGAAAATATTGCGGTATCCAGGACATTGAGGACCGCTTTTATATTTGAAAATCTAAGCTTTGACTTAGGGCAATGCATCAACGACCAAGTGGGCTTATTGGCACGCGGTGCAGTGGGCTACACAGGCAATACAGTCAATGGTTGCACTGCAAGTTTATTGAGTTTGTTGCTTGAGTGGGGGCACAAGTGGCCTTGCAGGCCTATCAGCATCATGGCCCACAGCCAAGGCAACTTAATTACCTCTAACGCGTTGATGCAATATTCTGCGCTGATGTCTGGCCGAGCTAAGACTAATGATCCCAAGCTGGCCGCCTTGATTGCCAAAGGCCCAGTCAAAATTCACGTATTTGCAGTGGCTTCACCCGCTATGTCATGGCCTACCAATCACTTTATTTCAGTTCATTGCTATTGGCATAGATACGACCCGGTAACGGCAGCTAGCGGTTTTCGTAACCTCAGAGGCACGTTGCAGGGCAATGGCACGATAACCTCTTGGGGTTTCGGGCACAGCCTGTCCACTTATCTGGATGACAAATTGCTTATCGATTCTGTTTGCCGCTACATGGGTACGCGGCCATTACCTACAGCTGGATCGCGTGCAGGGTCTGCTATGACTGGGCTTGGTGCAGCAGCACTTCTACATGCAAAATAATAGCTGTTATTGGCGCCAAATAGCGCATCGGCTTATGACTGCCAGTAGCGCAACTTCATCCGCGCGCAGTACGCCACCAAGTTGCTGCGGCTTTGCAAATGCGCTTTGATCGGCCCCTCAATGGGCGCATACAACACGCCGCTTAAAAAAGCATAGGCCGTAGCGTCTAGCGTGCGCGATTGCTCACCCAGCATGTAGGGCTTGTCGCCCAGCCAGTCTGCTACAGCGCCCAGTAGCTTGATGCCCATGGCGTTAATCTGTGTCTCAGTGTGGCGGCCAACGCCTTGGTTGCGGATAGATTTGATCACGTCGCGGCGAATCAGCCCGGTGACAAAGCCTGTGGCAAAGCCGGGCACACCCATTTGCTTTACAACGTCTTTTAACACCGGTTGGTACTGCGCCCAGCCTTCGTCTTTGCTCCAGCGGTGGTAGGCTGACACAAAGTAAAAATGCTCTTCCAGCATCGACTGCATGGCGCGGCCTACGGCGTGGTCTGCTGTTGGCAGCCCAGCGTCTAGCGGCGTGCCCAGCGGGTGGTCTGCACGCGCCTCTAGCGCGTCGATGATGTCGGTAGAGTCGCTCAGGGTTTGGCCATCTATCTCAATAAATGGCAGCTTGCCTTTGGGCGCTTTGCGCGAATCGCCCACCTTGGTGGTGTACTTCCAGGCTGCCATGCGCAGGTAAATTTCTAGCTTGCTACAAAACGGGCTGATGTCGGGCAGGCCCCAAGCGGAGATGTATTTGTGCAGAGTGACCATGGTTGGGCTAACTTTTAAAAGTGATGCTCTACTGTAGCAAAACCTGCACGCCCACCGCTTGAAAGCCGCTAAAATACTAGCTGCTTTGGCAACAAAGCAAAACGCTAGGGGTGTTGCGCACTGCACAGTGCGCGACTGAGAAAGTCCCTTTGAACCTGATTGAGGTAATCCTCGCGCA
>JANOSN010000041.1:0-2407 GCA_031415895.1 Polaromonas sp.
CACAGCCAGGTCTCGTGGTAGGCGCGGTGTGTCCAGTATTGAACCAAGTCGGCAGCCAAAATAATCAGCAGCAGCTCGAACACAAAAGGCAGGTTTTGAATCCACGCTTGCAACTCGTTTTTAACAGCCCAACCAAAGGCGCGGTGCACCATCAGGTTGGTGGCCAGCAGTACAAAGCCCACCACCATATGGTTGACGATAAAGTGGTGAAAATCAGTTTGCCATTCAGGGCGAAACACAGGCTGGTTTTTGCGGTGCGGAAATAGTTTTTCGATGAAAATAAAAATCAACGACGAGCCTAGCAAATCGAGAATGAACCAATCTAGGCCAATGTATGGTGTGTTGTCAGCAAAGTCGTTCACAGGTACTTTGTGGCCACCTAAAAAGGCCGTCAATACAACCAACAAAAAAGCCGCAGCGCTGAGCCAGCGTGCACGGCCGAATATGATGTTGACCAAGCTCATACCGCCTGCAATGGCTAAGCCGCCCAGCATGACTTTGCGGATAATGTCGACGTTGTAGCTTTGTCGCAGTTGCGGTGTTGTCAGGTATTCAGGAAAGTGAAAAGCCAGCACCCCTAAAAAGCACAAAATTCCCAGGCTGAGCGCAATAATGCCGCTGATCAACCCATGCCCGGGCTTAAGTTCGCCATGGCCTTCGGTGAGTTGGTTGAGTTTGTCTAACATGACGAATGATTCCTTAGCGCTTGTATCTGTTGTGTGGGGAATGCCACTTTTAGTAAGTGTAGCGGCAGTTTTGGCTAGTTTTAGCCCTCATTAGACTGACAAATACTGCTACATTCTCAAATATGCACGCTAACAGTAATCTTCATGGCAAACACATCGTATTGGGCTTAACCGGCGGTATTGCTGCGTACAAGGCTGCCGAGCTGTGCCGGGCGCTGATCAAAGAGGGCGCTACGGTGCAGGTGGTGATGACCGAAGGGGCGGAGCAGTTTATTACCCCGGTCACCATGCAGGCGCTGAGCGGGCGCACCGTGTACACCAGCCAGTGGGACGCGCGTGAGGCTAACAACATGCCGCACATTAACCTCAGCCGTGAGGCCGACGCCATTGTGATTGCACCTGCTTCGGCAGACTTTATGGCCAAGCTATTGCATGGTCGGGCGGATGATTTATTGAGTTTGATGTGTCTGGCTCGTCCACGCGGTGACGAAGCACGCGAGCATGCAGACTCGGTGCAAGGCAGCGCTAAACCCGTACCATTGCTGATAGCCCCCGCCATGAACCGCGAAATGTGGTCACACCCCGCCACGCAGCGCAACCTGGCGCAACTGGCCGCTGACGGCGCGCACATGCTGGGCGTGGGCAGTGGCGACCAAGCCTGCGGCGAGACGGGCGATGGCCGCATGCTGGAGCCTACCGAACTGCTAGACTACATCATTGCGTTTTTTCAACCCAAGGTGTTGGCAGGCCAGCACGTGCTCATCACCGCAGGGCCCACGTTTGAGGCGATTGACCCGGTGCGTGGCATCACCAATTTGTCCAGCGGCAAGATGGGTTTTGCCATTGCCCGCGCAGCACGCGAGGCAGGTGCACAGGTGACGCTGGTGGCTGGGCCTGTAGCCTTGCCTACACCGCGTGGTGTGGCTAGGCTAGATGTTAAATCTGCTCAAAATATGCTTGAAGCCTGCGTAAATACTGCTCAAACAGCTAGCATATTTATAGCGTGTGCAGCGGTGGCTGACTGGCGGCCTGCCACAGCGGCAGACCAAAAAATTAAAAAAGATGGCTCGGGTAAAACCCCGGTGATGGAGTTTATTGAAAACCCCGACATATTAGCCACCCTAGCCAAAAGCGAGCGTGCCAAAACAGGTGCCTTGTACTGCGTGGGCTTTGCCGCTGAAAGCGAAAACCTAGAGGCGCATGCCATAGCCAAACGCGCGCGCAAAGGCGTACCGCTGCTAGTGGGTAATCTAGGACCCGCTACCTTTGGGCAAGACGACAACGCGCTGCTGCTGGTTGACGCACAGGGCGTGCAGAACCTAGACCGTGCACCCAAGCTGCAACTGGCGCGACTGCTGGTGCAAGAGATTGCACGCAGACTGCGCAACGTTTAAGCCGCAAGTTAAAGCTGCAGGCTAAAGCTGCATGGTGCAGCTGTAGTTATTGGTATGGCCTAAAATACCTACTAAATCTGCTTGTAGTCCAAGTATTTACTGCTCAAGCAGCTATTAAATTTATAGTAATCCAGCATGCACTGGCGCTACCGCAACAGCGTCTGCACGCCACAACGCACCATTTTTATGAAAATCGACGTAAAAGTTCTCGACCCCCGCCTGACTGACAACCTGCCCGCCTACGCCACGCCCGGAAGCGCAGGGCTAGACCTGCGTGCCTGTTTGACCGAGCCGCTGACTTTGCAGCCCAACGCATGGCAACTGGTG
>JANOSN010000042.1:0-5305 GCA_031415895.1 Polaromonas sp.
CAAAAGTAAAGTCGCGATAAACAGGTGTGCCACTCATAAAAAATTTGGGTTTCCTTTAGCGCATTTCGCGCAACCTTCGCGCCCTTCGCGTCCGGTATCAGTTCTTCGTCCTTAGATAAGCTTTGCCTTAACCCGCCTTAACCCGCCTTAACCCGCCTTAACCCGCCTTAACCCGCCTTCACCTTAGCAGCGCGACCTTCTAAAAAGTCTTTCACCCGCTGCTGCGCCTCGGGCGCAGTCTCGGTGATCGACGCCATTAGTGCCTCAGTAAAAAAGCCGTGGTCTGCAGTTTGCTCAGCAATGCGGGGCAGGGCGTGCATCAGGGCGTAGTTGGTCATTGGCGCGTTGGTGGCAATTTTTTGCGCCAATTCAATCGCTTTGGCCTTGGCAGTGCCAGTGGGCACCAGATATTGCGCAAAGCCCACGGGCACAGCCTCAGCAGCTTTATACACACGGCCAGTCAACATCATGTCCAGCATGCGGTGTTCGCCAATCAGTTTAGGTGCGCGCACTGAGCCACCGCCACCTACAAAAATACCGCGCGTACCTTCTGGAAAAGCAAAGAACGCGCTTTCATCAGCCACGCGAATATGGCAGCTGCTGGCCAGCTCCATCCCGCCGCCTACCACTGCGCCGTGCAGTGCGGCAACGACAGGCACTGAGCCTTTTTCAATGGCGTTAAAAGCGCGGTGCCACATGCGTGAGTGGTGCAGCCCTTCGATAGTGCCGCGCTCTTGCAGCTCGCTTAAATCTAGGCCTGCACAAAAATGGTCGCCATCGCCCACAATCACTACTGCGCGTGTACCTGCAGCAAGGTGCGTAAAGGCGTACTCTAGGCCTAGTACCAGCGCGTCGTTCAATGCATTGCGCTTTTGCGCCCGGCGCAGCGTGATGATGGCGACAGCGCCTTGTTGCTCGACAGAAATATCTTGGGTGTTAGCTTCGGTAGTGGGTAAAGTCATGTGGTGAAAATCACTGATATAGGTTATATTGAATAACTAAATTTAGTCGATGCTTAGCAAATGCTCATCCGTAGTTACCCCTGAACCTGAAGATTTGTTACGCAATACTTTTTAGGTTTATTAAACGCCTGCTGCCATGAACCACCAAGACCTGATCGCTATCGACATCCACACCCACGCCGAGGTGAGCTGCTGGAACCCTTTTGATGCCTATGGCGAAGAATACGACCGCGCAGCAGACAAATACTTTAGAAACGCGCGCCGCCCCACCATTGCCGAGACGATTGCGTATTACCGCGAACGCAAAATCGGCCTAGTGATGTTTACCGTCGACGCCGAAGCGCAAATGGGCCGTCGCCGCATACCCAACGAAGAAATCGCCCAAGCTGCGCGTGAGAACAGTGACATGATGATGGCCTTTGGCAGCATTGACCCACACAAAGGCAAGCTAGGCGCGCGCGAGGCTGAGCGCTTGATCACACAAGAGGGCGTGAAGGGCTTTAAGTTTCACCCCACTGTGCAGGGCTATCACCCCTACGACAAAATGGCTTGGCCGATCTACGAAGTAATTAACGCCTACAAGCTGCCAGCAATCTTTCACACTGGGCACAGCGGCATTGGCAGCGGCATGCGCTGCGGTGGTGGGCTGCGGCTAGAGTACAGCAACCCTATGCATTTGGACGACGTAGCGATTAGCTTTCCGGACATGCAAATTGTGATGGCGCACCCCAGCTTTCCGTGGCAAGACGAGGCTTTGTCAGTGGCAACGCACAAGCCCAATGTGTGGATTGACCTGAGTGGCTGGAGCCCCAAGTACTTTCCTAAGCAACTGGTGCACTACGCCAACACGCTGCTCAAAGACCGCGTGCTGTTCGGCAGCGACTTCCCGCTGATCACGCCTGAGCGTTGGATGAAAGATTTTGAAGAAGCTGGGTTTAAGCCTGAGGTAATGCCGGGGATTTTAAAAGGCAACGCGGTGCGTTTGCTAGGTTTGTAATGCGTTCACTATTAATTTGATAGCTACATAAGTAATAAATGCTTGGACTACAGGCCGATTTAAGCAGTAAAAACCTCTAAAACACGGTCTAAACCACCTGTATTGATCGATACCATCGCCTGAGCACGCACTGCAGGTTTAGCATGGAAGGCTACTGACAAACCTGCCGCACCCATCATGGGCAAATCGTTTGCGCCATCACCTACCGCAATGGTTTGCGATGCATCAATGCCCATGGCAGCGCATGTCTGAAGCAGCGTCAGGCGCTTTTGTTCGCCGTCACAAATATCACCCCAAGGCTGGTCCACCATGCGGCCTGTCAGTAGACCATCGGCTACCTCCAGCACGTTAGAGCGCGCCCAGTCGATCTGCAATCGATCACGAATACGATCCGTAAAAAAAGTGAAACCACCCGACACCAGCAGCAGCTTCATGCCCGCAGCTTTAAAAGCTTGCGTCAACACCTGCGCACCAGGGTTAAGCTGCAAGCGCTGCGTGTATACCTGCTCCATTGCACTAACAGGAACGCCTTTAAGCAGCGCTACGCGGCGGCGCAGGCTGTCTTTGTAGTCGGTAATCTCGCCGCGCATGGCCGCCTCGGTGATGGCCGCAACTTCTGCTTTACGGCCCGCTGCATCGGCTATCTCGTCAACGCACTCGATGTTAATCAGCGTGGAGTCCATATCAAAAGCGGCCAACTTAAAGTGGGCTAACTGCAAGGGCGCAGTGAAGTTTTGAATTACTAATCCGGGAGAATATTCGTGTGCAGACATAAAGGTGCTAAGGTTAAAAATATGGGCAGAACCGATATGTAAAGGCAGTGTAAATACAGTGCCTAGCATGTAGGCATGCCAGGCGTGCAGTCAACGCCGGCTATCTGCGCTGCGTTGTTGCTGCATACCTGTCATGGCGGTTGTATGTCAACTGCCCAGGCACAAGTATTTTACGGGAGAGCCATGCCATGAAAGTAGTTACTAAAATTGTAGGCGCTTTGCTAATCTGCGCTAGCGCAGTGTTGGCCGGTTGCGGCGGGGGCGGCTACATAGAAGGTGAAATTGTTGGCGACGTGGTGGTGCAGCCACCGCCTGTGATTGTGGTGCAGCCTGCAGCGTTTAGCATGACGCTGCGTGTAAACGGCAGCGCTATTCCTGGCGTTAATTTATTGCCCGGCCTGGAGCAAGATGTAGATATTCCGGTAGGTAACAATTTTGAACTCACGGCATCGGGCCCAGTAGCTTGGACCGTGGTGGCGGGTGGCCGTATTGTGGATGCCCCAGTGGGCACCGCTATTTTGTACAACGGTGTAAGCATATCGCCTGCCGTGATTAACAACGCACGCTATGCCGCAAACACACTTGCCCAAGGCCCGTCGGCTGGCCCTGTGGTGGTGTCTTTCATACTCACATCGCTGCAAGATCGCCGCCAAGAAGCGCAGATCAATATAGTGCTGATCAACTAAATGCTCGGCACGCCTGCATTGCTACATAGCTAATGCAAGGCTAGTCAAAAATCTCATTCAACCAAGATTTTTTGCGCCGTCCATACTGGTTGCCACCTGAGCGGTAGTCAGAGTCTTCAAAATCTCGGTCGCGGTAATTGCCTTGCATCGGCGCAGGGCTGCGCACGGAGCCTGTTGGGGCGGCTTGCGCCACAGGTGCCACATTGGCTTGGGCAACAGCTAGCTCCATCAGCTTGTCTAGCTCACCTCGGTCTAGCCACACGCCACGGCATTGCGGGCAGTAGTCAATTTCTACATTTTGTCGGTTCGTCATCACTAGCGCGGTGTTGGCGCAAATTGGACAATTCATTGAAAAATTCCTTCTCAGTTAAAAAATCAACATGTATAAATCAGCCGTCAAAACTAAAAAACCCCTGATGACGTTGCCGAAAGGAGATTGCAGTTTAGGGTGATTGAAAATTCTTAAAAAGCAGATAATTAGTGAATAAAGCATCGTAAAAAACTGAGTATCTAATAATTCTTTAACTCCAAACCAACCCGCAGTAGTCCTATGAGCGTGCATTTCAATTACAAACACTTGTACTATTTTTGGGTGGTCGCCAAAGAAGGCGGCATGGCGCGTGCTGCCAACAAGCTGGACATGGCAGTGCAAACTGTCAGCGCGCAGGTGCGTGAGCTTGAGCGTGACCTGGGCACCACCTTGCTAAAACCTGCAGGGCGTGGCTTGGTGCTGACCGATGCTGGCCAGGCCACCATGCGCCAGGCAGAGCAAATTTTTCAATTAGGCGAGCAGCTGCCTAAAGCTATTAGCGATGCGATT
This sequence comes from Polaromonas sp., assembly GCA_031415895.1. Classification (GTDB taxonomy): domain Bacteria; phylum Pseudomonadota; class Gammaproteobacteria; order Burkholderiales; family Burkholderiaceae_C; genus JAAFIP01. The sequence continues at coordinate 4,239 of JANOSN010000042.1, forward strand.
GGTGCACCCAGCGTGCGACTGGCCGTGGGCATATCTGAAGGTTTGCCTAAGCTGGCTGTGCGCAGGCTGATGAAGCCCATCATGCAAACGCCACACCTGCATTTGTTATGCCGCGAGAACGATTTTGACGACATGTTGGGTGACTTAGCCCTGCATCGGCTGGATGTACTGCTGGCAGACCGACCCGCACCATCTAACCCCAACTTAAAGGTCTACAGCCAGTCGCTAGGCTCATCAAGTATTGCTTGGTACGGCACTGCGCAACTGTGCGCACAGGCTAAAAAAGGTTTTCCGCATTCGTTGGCCCAATACCCTGTGCTGCTGCCGTCCACCCACGCCGCCGTGCGCACCCGCATTGACCAGTGGTGTGAACGTCAAGGTATTAAGCTGCGGGTGGTGGGCGAGTTTGAGGACAGCGCATTACTTAAAACTTTTGGCGCTGCGGGTATGGGTATTTTTCCGGCTGCGCATATGGTGGAAGCCGATGTAATGCACAGCTACGACGTGAAGCGCGTTGGCCTGTGTGAAGACATCCAAGAGCACTACTACGCCATCAGTGCACAAAAGAAAGTGCTGCACCCGCTAGTGCAAAAACTGCTGCCTGCTAAGCAGTAAGTTGCTCTGCTCGATCATCTAATGGCTTGCTAATTGCTATTAATTTGATAGCTGTTTGAGCAATGAATACTTGGACTACTGGCATATTTCGTACTAAAAGGCTCACTCGTACCAATTTTCTACACGCAGGCCGGGTACGCGTGCAAACTCGCGGGTGTTGCGGGTAATGACTGTCAGGTTGTGGGCGATGGCGATGCCTGCGATCAGTAAATCGTAGGGGCCTATCAAGTTGCCTTTACCTTCCAGGCTGCTTCGCAATAAGCCAGCGGCTTTGGCGCTAGGGTAGTCCAGCGGAAGTACTTCAAGCTTTAGCACCAGCGCATCGATAAATTCACGTTGCAACTGTGGTTTTGTTGATTTGGCAGTGCCGTATTCCAGCTCAAACAAAGCAGGTGCTGGTATCTTGATGTGCTGGGGCGACTTGCTTTGCAGCTGCTGGGTTACTTTGCCTT
>JANOSN010000043.1:0-1609 GCA_031415895.1 Polaromonas sp.
CTCCGGCGGCTACGATGCTGCCGTAGGCGGGGTATTGTGAGCCGTGGAGGCGAAATTCGTGCAGCAGCTCGGCGTCTAGATGGTATTCGCGCACGTCTTTGCCCTCACGTAGCATGCGGGCGCACAGCTGCATGGCGCGGATGTGGGCCTTTGCGCTGATCTGCGCGGCGCGGCGCATGGTGGCTATTTCGTGCGCGTCTTTGATGAGGCGCATTTCGTCCAAGATGCTGCACAGGTCGCGCTGCTGCTCGGGGCACAGCGCGCCGTAGCGTACGCGGGCGCGCACCTTGGCCAGCCAGCCGACGACGCGCGTCTCTAGCCCGCTGTGGATGGCAAACGGGTACCACACGGTGTGTTGGTTTTCTAGCAGCTTGGGTAGGTGTTGCTCTATCTCGGTATTGGAATGTGCGGCGCTCAGGCCCAGTGCCTCGGGCGCGGCCTCGGGGCCTAGGCGGTAGCCGTCCCAAATTTCGCGCTCTTTGTCTTTAGGCTGGCAAAACAGCGTGGTACTGCCGTCAGACTGGATCACCAGCGTGGCACCGGGCTCGGTAAAGCCGGTAAGGTAGTAAAAGTAGCTGTCGTGGCGGTACAAAAAGTCGCTGTCGCGGTTGCGCGGCCGCTCGGGGGCGGTGGGGATGATAGCGATGCTGTCCTTGCCTAGCTGGGCAGCTACGCGGGCGCGGCGGGCGGTGTACAGGGCGTGGGGTGTGGCGTTGTTCATTCGAGTCCTTGGGCTTTGCGTAACAAGTTCAAACCTTCTTCGCGGCGATTTGCGCCGCGCGCTTGGCGTTGTCTGAAATGATTATCGTCCTGCGCGTTAATTTCTGCCAGCCGTTCAGGCGTACCCACATCAGTCCATTCGCCTTCAAATAGCTCAGCGCTGACCAGCCCTGCGTCCATCGCTGCGCGCAGCAGGGGGGCCAAGGCGACTTTGGTGCCCTGCGGGTTGCCAGCGGGCACATCGCAAAACGGTGGGGCAAACAGGGCGTGTTTGTACAGGCCGATGGTGCTGTAGGTGTACAGGGTGTGGCCTGCGTCTTTGGGCAGGTTCAGGGCGCGGCCGTCACCAGACAGGCCAAAGTCGCCACGCGGGTTGTGCTGTGGGTTGGGCACTAGCCAAATATGCGCCAACACGCCCGATGCAGCAAAGCGGGCGTAGGCATCGCAGCTGTAGTCAAACTTGGGGGCATAAATATCACCGGCCAGCACCCAAAACTCTTCCACCAGCTGCGGCAGCGCCCGGCTAATGCCGCCTGCAGTCTCTAGGGCGTGGCCAAAGTCTGTGCCTTCGTGCGAATAGGCGATATGCAAGCGCTCTGAATTTGATAGCTGCTTGAGCAATAAATGCTTGGACTGTGGGGCTAAAAGGCTTCCAAAATAGGCTTCTATCTGCTCCCCCAGCCATGCGGTGTTGACCAGCTGCTGGGTAAAGCCTGCTGTAGCCAGTGCCTCCACGGGCCATTGCATCAGCGGTTTGCCGCGCACCTGCAGCAGCGGCTTAGGGCAAGTGTCGGTGAGCGGGCGCATGCGCTCGCCACGGCCTGCGGCTAGGATGATGGCTTGGGCTTTGTGGGTCAAGTTTGCTGGCCTCGGTGAATAGTGTTGCGCA
>JANOSN010000044.1:0-1636 GCA_031415895.1 Polaromonas sp.
GGGCAACACCACAATCCAAAAAGTAGTCGTCAGCGAAGCCGGTGCGTCCGTCTACAGCGCCAGCGAATTTGCATCGCAAGAAATGCCCGACGTCGACGTAAGCCTGCGCGGCGCAGCCAGTATCGCCCGCCGCCTGCAAGACCCGCTGGCCGAGCTGGTAAAAATTGACCCCAAATCGATCGGCGTAGGCCAATACCAGCACGACGTATCGCAAAGCGACTTGGCGCGCAGCCTGGACGCCGTGGTCGAAGACTGTGTGAACAGCGTGGGCGTAGACCTGAACACTGCCAGCGTGCCGCTGCTGGGCCGTGTGTCGGGCCTGTCGGGCACGGTGGCCAAATCAGTGGTGCGCTGGCGCGAGCAACACGGCGCTTTCAAAACCCGCCAGCAACTGCTAGAAGTCAGCGGCCTAGGCGCTAAAACCTTTGAGCAGTGCGCAGGCTTTTTGCGCATCAGCGGCGGCGACAACCCGTTGGACGCTACGGGCGTGCACCCCGAGACCTATCCCGTCATTGAAAAACTGCTGGGCTTGCTGAATAAGCCGATTACCGAGGTGATGGGCCGCAGTGAAGTGCTCAAGTCCATCAAACCCCAGCAACTGGCCAGCGACCAGTTTGGCGCTGTGACAGTGGGCGACATTTTGGTGGAGCTGGAAAAACCTGGCCGCGACCCACGGCCTCACTTTCAAGTAGCGCGCTTTAACGACGGTGTTGAAGACATTCGCGATTTAAAAGAAGGCATGGTGCTAGAAGGCACAGTCAGCAACGTAGCCGCCTTCGGTGCGTTTGTAGACCTGGGCGTACACCAAGACGGCTTGATTCACGTCAGCCAGCTCAACCACAAGTTCACCACCGACGCACGCGAGGTTGTCAAGACCGGCCAAATCGTGAAAGTGAAAGTGGTGGAAATTGACGTAGCCCGCAAACGCATCGCACTGTCCATGAAGCTAGACGCCGCCCCAGCGCGCAAAGACGCGCCGCGCGACAACCGCTTTGAATCTGCCAGAGGGCAGGGCGCAGGGCGGGGTGGGTTCAACCCGCAACGCGCGCCACAAGCACCACAGTCCACCACTATGGGCGATGCGTTGGCTAAGTTGCAGGGGTTGCGAAAGTAAAGGTTGCTTTTTCAATCAATTAGTTGAAATTAAATAATAATTATTGGAGACACTGTATTTATGGCTATTCCTGATTTCCAAGCTCTCATGCTTCCAGTGCTTAAAGCATCAGCTGATGGTGAAGTAAAAATTTCTGACGTAGTAGGTGTACTCGGCAGTCGGCTTGGGTTGACTGAAGCAGAGTTATCTGAACTCTTGCCATCAGGCAAGCAAACTACCTTTGCAAATCGTGTAACTTGGGCCAAGAGTTATCTTGGCAAAGCTGGGTTGATTGACTTAACTCGTAGAGGCTATTTCGTTATCAATAGCAGAGGACGAAATGTTTTAGCTGCTCCACCGCCTTCTATCAATATTAAATTTTTAGAGACATTTTCAGAGTTTAAATTATTCAGAGATGCTAGCGAACAAACATCAGATATCGCTTCTGATTCCATAGAAAATTTAAAAAACCTAACTCCTGATGAAATTATTCGCTCAGCACATTCGGAGTTAGATAAATCTTTGAGCGCTGAATTACTTATG
>JANOSN010000045.1:0-4668 GCA_031415895.1 Polaromonas sp.
AGCTTCAAAGCTGCACTCAGGCGGCGCGGCTGGGCCATGTCGTAGCAGGCCAGATACAGGTCACGCTTTAGCAAGCAGACACCCCAGTTAAAAAGGCTGCAACAAGGGCGGCTGAAATGATGTGGCGCGTAGGGCGCATGGCGTGTACTCCAAGTGGTTAGTACAGCCAGTGTCTTATTTATGTGATCGTCTGGCGGGCTTGGCAAGCTTGTCGGGATCGGCAGTTCAAGCGGTTGCGCTCTTTGGCTTGGATAGCCACAGTCGGCTGATCAGCCCTTTAAGGTCTTTAAGCCCGTTGCCGGATGCAATAGCAATTTTTGCTTCGCTGGCACGCTCAAGGTTTGCCTTGCTCTGGGTCAGCGCCCCCCGGTAATCGACCACCATCCCTTTGGTGCGCAAGCCGCCTAGTTTGAGCAATGATTCCATTTTATAGATGGCCTCGGTTGCCTTGTCGTCGTTGCCAATGCCGGCTTTCTCCAAGTTAGCTGTTTTACATTCAATCAGGTGTAAAGTATTGCGATACAGGAAAGCAACATCAATTTCGTTTTTGTCTTTCTTGTCATTTTTAGTATTGCCATCTGCAAAAGCAACACGCAATCCCATCGCTACATCGCTCAAGCCTTCATGCTGGGAACGCAGTGACTGGAGTACTTCATATACATGCCACTCTAGCCAGCCACCGTTGGTAAAAAATCGTGCTTCTTCATCTTTAAAAATCAGACTCTTGCTTTTGTGTTGCAGCAAGCCAGCCTGGATGAACAGTGTCAAAAGGTCGTTCAGTGAGCGTGAGTCACGCTGCTGATCGTTCAGTTCTGCTTTAAGGGTTGGCGATCTTTTTGCGTTATGTGCCAATGCATTGAGTGCTCCTAGTGCCGGGCCAGCGCTAGCCACATGGTCTATGAGCCGGGCCGTGAGATCTCGCATCACACCCGTGACCTGCGGATGGTTCGCTGCATTGACCTGATAACCGTGGGCTCTAAGAAGTTCATGCACTCTGAGTTTGGTTTTCAGTGGCTGGCTGGGCGTGTCGCTGCCGATGAGCAACACCTCGTCAGTCTCGACGTTGACGTAGAACACCGGCTTTTTTTCAGCACGAAACACTTCCTGTGCAGCTACCGCCATTAATTTCGTGCCGCCAGTTACGTTGAGGGCCACTTTTTCATTCGGATTGTGAGCAAGGTAATTAAGAAACACCTCCGACAACGCCGCGTAATCATAGGCATTGGGAAGGAGCAGCATTTCTACAGTTATGCCGCCCCCCTTAGTCTGAATGACAGACTGCAAATTTTGTGCAGCATCTTTCATTTGGGCGCTACAGGCTAATACAACTTTGCGCGGTTTCCATTGCGCATCTAGCAATGGCAGAAGATTGGGCGTGGCCTGCGCTGATACCAGGCAGATATGGGTGTCGAAATCGTTCATAGGGGTGTATGCGTGTGAAATGAATTGCTTTGAACCTGAAAACTCTCTAGTCTTGCACCAAGATGCTGTAGCGCATCGGCATCCAGCTCCTTGCCGCGCAGGTGCGCAGGCACCTCCAGCGACAAATGCCAATAGGTAGCGCCTAAAGCGCAGACCTTGGCCGCCAAGTTAACCGGCAAACTGCCAATGACCGTGTCACCGGTCTGTATGTCGTCAAGATTGAGGTGGGCTACCTGGCGATGCACTTCTAGTGATTGGCGCACGACCCACTCGACTGCCCCCGGATGGCGCGAAACAAACCAAGTGGTCATGCGTGGGGAGGCTTGGCTACCTGAGTCTGTGCCCAGGCGAGCACGCGTGTCGCCGCCTCAAGCGCGCGGCTGCGATCAAGCCCTTGCGGCTCTATCGTCCCGTAGCGCGCTTCAACTGCATAAGGATTGAGTTCATCGAGCCAGTCGGCTTCTGGCGGCACCAGCTGCATATCTTGCAGCAGGTCAAGTAAAGAAATGAGGTCATGGGTGCGCCTAAACTCGATGTTGCGCGCGCTCAGTACAGCCTTTAGTGATTTTTCTATGGCTTGCTGGGCATGAAACCCCACTACCGCGTCACCAATGCCAGCCCCAGACCCTAGCAGCTTACATGCCGCCACGTCTTGGCTGGCGGCTTCCAACAACAGTTGAGCGATGGATTTTTCTTTGTCTGGGTTAGCCATGTACAACCCGCCCTTCCCGCAAGGCCCAATACAGTGCCGTGCCCGGCTGCTGACCCCACCGGTTGACCTCATCACGCGAGTAAACCAACACATCGGCAGATACACGCAATGGCCGCAAGGCGCGGCGCAGTCGAACCATCTCATTGGCGCGGTTTTCAAGTGTTGGTTCTATTACCAGAAAGTCTAGGTCCGAGTCATCATGGGCATCACCACGGGCATGCGAGCCAAACAGCACAATCTGCGCCGCCTGTGGCGCTGCCTGCGCCAGCGCCTGCACCGCGTTGTTCAGCGTAATTGCATTGATCATTGAATAACCTCTTTTAACGTGTAGCCACCCATACCCATGGTGGCATTTTTGCCTACATGCAGCCATTGGCCCAGCCACAACCACGGCCAGAGTGCGGCCATGGTATCAGGCGCGCCGTGCAGCGTCCAGCAGCCCAGCAAGCCGCCCAGCGTCATCTCTTGCTGCTGGCGGCTGCTGTAGCGCGTCCAGTCGTGCCAATGCAGGTCGCGCTGGTCAGCTAGCGCCTCTGCGTGGCGCACTACGGCTGGCACTTGCGCGCCCCATGCTGGCTGGCCTGCATGAAACTCCATTACCAATGCCATGCGCCGGGCTATGGCGGCCACCAGTGTGCGAGGGGTTAGCTGGTGTTCGCGCAGTGGCTGGCCTTGCTGCTGCAAGCGCAGTGGCGTGTGGATGTGTAGCGCCACGTCTTGCAACACAGCCGTTGGCGGTTGGGGTATGTCCAACGTATCAGGGTGGTCGGCAAGAGTTGGCTTATCGCTATGCCAGATGAGGCAAGGCGTACCAGAGGCATCTATCCACTCAACCGACTGTAAATGGGCCGCGCTGCGCGACTTAGTCAACCCCTGCGCCAGCGCCCGCTGCCAAGCAAAGATGATCAACGCCAGCTGGCTACGCGCGTCACCCGCCAACACCATGTTAAACACCAGCGCGTCGTCAGCACGCAACTGCGTAACACCAATGGCAGGAGGCTCAATCACATAGGCGTTGGGAATGGCACTGAACTTTTGCAAGCTGTGCGCAGGCGATGGGGCTGCTTCAAACACACGGCTGTAGGGACAGGTGACCAGCAGCGGGCAGCCGGTACACACTGGCTGGCGCGTCATGCAAGCCACCCCACGCAAGGCAGCGCCAAACTGCCCGCGCAACAGCGAGCCCGCGTAATCAGGCAAACACACTGCATCGCGCATCTGCGCGGTGAAGCGGTAGCGGGCGAGGGGGATCTGGAAATTTATAGATTTCTCCTGTGGGCGCGCGCATCCGAAAAGCAATCAAGCGCAGCCTTGCTTAGTGTCAACGGCTTATCGTCTTGCATTGGCTACTGACCCTTCAAAGCAGCGAGTTTGAGTTTTTTGCGCTGATCTTTTTCCCATGGCCCTACGACTTTGGGTAACCATGCTTCCAGCATATCGGCCAACGTGAGTTTGTCCTGTGCTGTCCACAGCGCGTCGACCAATGCCAGTGCGACAAGTTTGCTGGCATCTTGAAAGAAGCCTACCTTGCCAACATCAGCCGTTTGCCTTTTGAAGTTCCCGTTGGGTGGCATTTGTTTTGCCCAAATTTCACAGGCTTGGCGCAAGGCTTCAATCTGCTGGCCTTGTACAGACATATTCGACAGCGCCTGTTCGCGTTGCGATGCTGCAAGTCGTTCGGCTTGGCGAGCTGTTTCGCGCTGTGCTGCTTGGGCAGCGAGTTCCGCTTTGAGCTTTAGCGTAGCGGTTTTCTCGGCTTCAAACTGCTGGCGGATTTTCGCCATATCGGGGCGACCTTTTGATTGCTCGACACACCAAGCTTTCAGCTCGGGCGAGTCACCTTCTTGTGGGTCAATCTCAACCACAGCCCAGCCGAAAGGGTGCAGATGTTTTTGCTCGTTCTCTTGCTCAGCGGCCAGCCAGACGGTTTTGGTGCTGCTATCAAAGGTGGGTGGTTGCCCCTTTGCGCCCATGATCTTGATGCTGGCAACACCCTCACCGGACAGGGTTTTGCTTTCCGCTCCACCATAGCGCCCTAAACGAATCAGGAATGCGTCGCCTGAATTTAATTTCTTGCCCAGCCCTCCGGCCATCAGTAACTCGATGGAGTTTTTCCATGCAGGATTCACAAGACCGCGCCCATCTAGAACACTCATTTCGCGCCTCAGTCGAACTTGGTTGTAGGCGTTGGACTGTTTGGCAAGGGCATTGAAATCTGTTGGGCGTAGTTCTGGGCTGGGTGTGTTTTTGATGTCGTTGTGCGGATCGAGCGACGGCACTACGGCATCGGCCACGAAGGCACGAAATTGGCCGTGGAGAATGCATTCTTTGCGGGCGGCGATGCCTTTTGGCTGCATCTCTTTACCTTCTTTCATGACTTGCTTCTTCTTGCGATTGACACTAAACATGATGCGCCGTGCGGGCTCGCAATGTGCAGCGGGCATAAGGTCAGCAATTTTGAGAAGCCGCAACGGACTACGCTCAAACCTGTTTGGTTCATCCCCGTGCCCCAATAAACGCGCCTCCAATTTTGG
>JANOSN010000046.1:0-4092 GCA_031415895.1 Polaromonas sp.
CCGCTTTCGCCCTGACTTGGCCCCTACTGAAAAAGAATTGCACGAAGTGCGCTTTGAGTTTGAGCCTGCCCCTGCACTAGAGACTTTGATGCTGCATTTTTGCGGCGAAATTCGCCTAAACCACTGGTACCGCCGCGCCAGCGAATGGCATACCGAGCCGGTGATTAAAAATATCTACACCAAGCTTAGCCAAGACGAAGCCCGCCACGGCGGCGCTTACCTGCGTTATATGAAGCGCGCGATTGGCATGTTTGGCCTCGAGGCTAAATCAGCATTTACCAAAGTGGGTGTCTTGATGGCCAGCGCGCGCCGCACAGCGCAGGCACTGCACCCCACCAATCTGCACGTTAACAAAGCCTTGTTTCCGCGCGACACCATCCAAAGCCGCCTGCCCAACCCCGAGTGGCTAGAGCAGTGGCTGGACACGCAGATCAAGTTTGATGCGGTGTGGGAAAACAAAGTAGTCGAGCGCATTTTGCACAACATGAGCTTGCTGATGGAGCGCAGCTTTGAAAGCGTGCAAGAGCTCAACCGTTTTCGCAAAGAGCTGGCCAAAGAAATTGCAGCCAAAGCTGAAGTGCTGATCTTGCCGCCGGGCGACAGCCCGCGCGCGGCGTAAGCTTGCGTAAAAAGTCTAAACAGGCTTAAGGAAGTGCTGATTGAGTGAGCCTAGTTTTATGGCCAAAATAGCGCCACGTGCACAGGCGCGCCAGCGTATGGGTGCATTGCCCGGCCCAGTGGTGTTTACCAACGGCGTGTTTGATGTTTTGCACCGAGGCCACGCTAGTTATCTAGCCGCAGCGCGCGCACTGGGCGGCTCACTGGTGGTGGCGCTCAACACCGACGCATCAGCCCGCCGTCTGGGTAAAGGCCCTGATCGCCCGCTAAATAACGAGCAAGACCGCGCAGCATTGATCGCCGCACTAGAGTCAGTCAGCTTAGTTACCTGGTTTGACGAAGACACGCCGCTAGAAATTATTGACGACATGCGCCCGAACATTTTGGTCAAAGGCGGCGACTACGATATGAAGCTTTTGAAAGAGGCGACTTTGGTGGAAAGCTACGGCGGCCAAGCGTTTGCACTGAGCTTTGTGGACGGTTATTCGACCAGTGCGTTAGTGACCAAAATACGCGCTGGTGCTTGAGCTGGGCAACTGCACAGTACCTTACGCTGCATATCAGTTAAAAAGCTGTTTCAAAGGGCTTTTACCAATCAAATATGCTTGTAGTCCAAGTGTTTATTACATAGTTTGCTATTATTTTAATAGTATTGATATTTGAAACACCAGCTACGCACTCAATCTTTTTACGCCCGCTAGCTCGCAAGCGTACACCGCGTTGCGCAGCGCGGCAATGGCTTCGTAACGTGTAAAACTGCGTCGCCATGCCAGCACCACGCGGCGTGTGGGTGCGTCGCCTTCAAAAGGTATGTAGCGCACATATTCGGAGTCATCATCATGCGGCGTTCTAGCTGCAGACGAGAGTTTTTTAGTAGTCTTGGCTAGCTTAGCTGGCTTGGCTTTGGCCACGGCCATCGCTTTGGTAGCCTTCATGGATGCAGCTAACTCAGCGCGCGGAATCGACAGCAGTGGCACCACCGTCACGCCCATGCCCGCAGCCACCATGTGTTTGATGGTCTCTAGTGACGAGCCCTCAAAGCTTTTGCGAATGCCCTCAGCGTTGCTGGCGAAGCGCGCAAACTCGGGGCACACCTCTAGCACTTGGTCTCTAAAGCAGTGGCCGTTGCCCAGCAGCAGCATGGTCTCTTGTTTTAATTCTTCAGCGCTGATACTGCTGCGCGCAGCCAGTGCGTGGGTGCTGGGCACCGCTACCATAAACGGCTCGTCGTACAAATCAGCCGTGGCCAGGCCCGTGTCGGGGAAAGGCTCTGCCAAAATAGCGCAATCAATCTCACCCGTGCGCAGCATCTCCAGCAGCTTGACGGTAAAGTTTTCTTGCAGCATCAGCGGCATTTGCGGCGTGCGTGCAATGGCTTGGCGCACCAGTGCGGGAAGCAAATAGGGGCCAATGGTGTAGATCACGCCCAACTTGAGCGCGCCGGCCAAAGGGTCTTTACCCCGCTTGGCAATCTCTTTGATGTTAGCCGCCTGCTCTAACACCGACTGGGCTTGCCGCACAATTTCCTCGCCCAGCGGCGTGACAGTCACCTCGTTGGCATTGCGCTCAAACAGTTTTACCTCCAGCTCATCTTCCAGCTTTTTAATCGACACACTCAAGGTAGGCTGCGAGATAAAACACGCATCCGCCGCCCGGCCAAAATGCTTTTCACGGGCCACGGCTACGATGTATTTAAGTTCGGTCAAGGTCATATTGATATTGTGGACCCATTGAGCGAGGGCTTTTTTGCATTCTGTTAGCCAACCATCCAAATAGGTACTTTGGGCCTCATTGCATCGCAACAGGCCACATCTTGACACAGTCTTTTAGCGGCTCAAAGATAAGTTGCAAATTCTGCAAATTATTCAGGAGGCCCTATGAAATTTCAAACCTTTTCTCTCGTCACCTTAACCATGCTGACCTTGGCTGCTTGCGGTGGAGGCGGCAGTTCTGACGGCGGTGTAAGCGCGGGAACCAGTCCTAGCTCAAGCTCGTCCTCAGGAACAGTGGCAGATCCATCTACTGGCGGCGTTGAAGCACCAGCGGCTACAGACCCCCAAGTTTTGCCGGTGCAACCCACGGCAGCCGACGTGGCAGACAAGTATTCTGGCGCATGGGTTTTGTGTTTTGCCGGGGCCAGCGCCTCTATAAAACGGACTTTGGTGTTTACAAAGGCTACTGCAACTATGGCTAATTACACTTTGCAGGACAGCAGCTATTCGCAAACGACTTGCAGCGGCCCACCCGCTAGTGCAGGGGCTTACAGCGAAACAGGCACAATAAATTTTATGGGCACCAAAGTGATTGGCACCAGCACCGTAGACAAATTGAGTATCAGCGTAAGCACCCCCTCGATATCTACGCAAAGCAATATTGGACTCGTCAGCGGCAACCTTTTAAACCTGGGCAATTTAACTTCAGCCAAGGACGACAAAGGATATCCTGCAGCGCTGGACATGACTTTCAGCTATGTTCGCCGATAAATAACCCCGCAATTAAGAGTGGTGCATACCTTTGATGAGGTATGTCTTATCCGCAACATATGCAATCAAATGTTAAAAACTCCCTGTAGGTGCACCATTTTTATTTCGCTAAAGATGGAAAAAATAGTACTTTAGGGACACGCTGCAAAATACGTCGAGATCACACAGCGCTATGCCTTTTTGGTTCATCTAGCAACCAAATCGCCCGCTTAAGCAATGGGCGATTTGCTTTGTGCAGATATTTGTAAGAGTCCGATGTAGCGCGTGACTTAGTCCTCACAATGAGGCGTCTATGTGTAACGGAACCTAGCCTTTTGGTTACCTGATCCTGACAATTAGGGTTTTACTTTACAGGATATTCCCATGAAATTAATTACTTTGTTTTCTTTGGTCGCGATGACTGCTACTTTGGCAGCTTGCGGCGGTGGCGGCGGTGGCGACTCAGCTGGCACTCCCCCAGCGCCACCACCTGCAGGTTCACCTCCACCCGCTGTGGCCCCTGCAGCCGAGACTTATTCTTTCGCTAGTACCACCACACCCGCAGTGACCTTTTCTTCTACCGCGCCAGGCGCAGCAACAGTAACTGCTAACGAAAAATTCCGAATCACTAACAGTGCTGGCGTAGTGCCTAATAGCTCCGCGACGTCTGTGTCAGGAACATGTGGGCTCAATATCACTTCGATTACCGGTGCTGTGTATGAAGTGGCATTTAGTGCGGCCCCTTGTGTGAAGAAATTTAGCTTTACCAAAGGCACTTCGACGGCGGAAATTACTGTGACTGCTAATGCGCCAGCTGGTACCACTCCGGCTGTAAGCTACGCCGGGACATACAGCTGCAGATTTAGCGGTACATCCTCCGGTATCTTGACCTTCTCCATGGCTAATGCAACAGGAGCATTCAGCACTTGCACAGGTAACACTACCATTGGTCCTGTTACCGGTGCTTTCTCGTGCACGGGCAACATCGACTCCACTGGCGCGTTAACTTCGG
>JANOSN010000047.1:0-4577 GCA_031415895.1 Polaromonas sp.
GTCGAAGGGTTTATGAGGGCTTCGACAAGCTCAGCCCGAACGGTTATTTTTCAGCATCTGAGGCATCTGGCTAATCAGGACTTTTTATTGGTAAATAGTGCTTTTTATCTTAGTTTGATGTCTTCGCTCGTGTCTTGATTACCGAGACGCGGTCTGCTGTGTTGGGTACCCTATGCCACCGGGCCTGCTGGGCATGATGGGGATGGCACAGGGTACCCAACACAGCAGCTCGCTTGTACCAGGCTGGGCGTAGAACGCTAAGATTGCCGCAGGGGAGTTCGACCCCGAGCCAGACAAACCAAAACACTATAAATTCAATAGCAAAGTAAGTAATAAATACTTGGACTACCAGCCTATTTGGTTCCAAAAATGCGGTCTCCAGCATCTCCCAAGCCCGGCAAGATGTAGCCGTGGCTGTCTAGCTGGCGGTCAATGGCTGCGGCGTAGATGGGCACGTCGGGGTGGGCTTTTTGCATGGCTTCTACACCTTCTGGGCAGCCTACTAAGCAGACAAATTTGATCGACTTAGGGCGCAGCTCTTTGAGCCGGTCTACTGCTGCAATGGCTGAATTACCCGTGGCCAGCATGGGGTCTACCACGATGATGTCGCGTTGGTCCATGTCGTGTGGCATTTTGAAATAGTATTCCACCGCTGTCAGTGTTTTGGGGTCGCGGTACAGGCCCACATGGCCTACGCGCGCGCCGGGCACCACGGTCAACATGCCTTCTAAAATGCCGTTGCCTGCGCGCAAGATGCTGACAAACACTAGTTTTTTGCCGTCGATGACTTTGCTGGTCATCTTCTCCATCGGCGTTTCAATCTCGATGTCTTGCATGGGCATATCAGCGGTAACCTCATAGGCCATGAGCATGGAGATTTCGTTGAGCAAGCGGCGAAAGGTGTTGGTGGACGACTCTTGTTTGCGCATCAATGTCAGCTTGTGCTGCACCAATGGGTGGTTGACGACATAGACATTATTTTTGTACACGGTGCTCATGGGTTTTCTCAAATCAAGTTAAAAATCAGGTTAAAAAATAGTGCCATCAGATTCTATATTCAGCGGTGGTTTGCCGCCCCGCAGTTGCTGCGCCAGCACTCGGCCAGCAGCCCAGGTACCGCCTTCTAGCACGCAGGCTAGTGGCATTTGCGCTTCGGTTTTGCCCAAACGCCCACGCACCAGGGGTGCCAATTCGTCTAGTAGTGCTACGGTCAAGGCGCGCCATTCGACAATCAGTTCATGGTTGGCGCGGTAAGCTTGCGTGGCTAAGGCGGCGTCTTTAAACTGCAGCACGCCAGCGTCTAGCAGCAAGCCGCCGTTGCGGTATTCTGGCAAACCTGTGAGAGCTTCTAAACCTGTCACTTTAATGCCCGCCCACTCAAAAGGCTCTAGCAGTGAATAGGTTAACCACTGCGATAGCTTGTGAAACGGTATCCAGCCCTCAGGCGTATCGGGCGCGCCCAGTGCGCTGTGCGGCCAGCAGTCGCCCACCGCAGTGTCGCCCAGTGTGCTGCCCGACGGCCAGATGCGCGTGAAGGTTTGCAGCAAAACGGCCAGCAACTGGTGCGCTGTGACGCTGGTGTTGCCCTGCAGCGCGTAGTCAAACATATCACCGGGCCGTTGGGTTTTAAAAACCTCGGGCTGCTCCATTAACGCTTTGCCCAAGCGGCGCAGCAAATGCGCACGGCCTTCTAAGCCCACCAGTGGGTTGCTATCGCTCACCTGAAATGCGTTGGCCAGCTGCAGTGTAGACAGGCGCTGCAGTGCGGTAGCATCGCAGCGTAGCGGCTGGGTGGGGTCGCTAGAAAAAAGCCCATTCGTAAAGGCATGAAAACTGGCAACACCCAAGCCTTCAGACCGCGAAAACAGCTGCGGCGCAGATGCGTTTTTAGGAGCTTCTTTAAAGCGCCAGTCTGGGCCTGCGCCAGCGTCTAGCAGCACGCTGACAATCACTAAGTCGATCAGCGCACGCGGGTCGCTGGCTGTGCCAGGCTGTGAGTCGTTGAGCCATGCACGTCTGTCGATACCGCCCGCCTCAAAGTGTCGCCAGCGGCTGTGGTACGGAATGTTCAGGTCGGGGTACCGCTTGCGCGTTACCTTGGCTACCAAATCTGCCGTGGCACCCAACGCGCTGTCGTGCACCACAAAGTACTGCGATGCCCCGCTGCGTGCATGCTCCAATAGCGCACGTGCGCGCTGGCGTGTGGTGGCGGTGGTGAACAGCGATTGCAAAGCGGGCGGCATAAGTGACGTAAGTGAGGGCGCATCAGTGGTCATGCTGTGGGCCACCATCATTCGTCCAAGCCTCGGCCTTTGGGTTTAAGCAGCTCGGCTGCGTTGGGCACTACACCAGGTGTAAAGTAACCGGCAGCCATTTTGGCGTCCATCTCTACCTGCGCATCAGCGGGTACCAGATCGGCCGGTATGTTGACCCTCTCTACCACCTCAATGCCAGACTCAGTGATAGCGTCAAACTTCATATTGCTCATGCTGACCAAGCGGTGAATTTTGCGAATGCCAAACCAGTGCAGTACATCCGGCATAAGCTGCTGAAAACGCATGTCTTGCACGCCAGCCACACACTCAGTGCGGGCAAAGTATTTGTCTGCAGTGTCGCCACCCACTTGACGTTTGCGGGCGTTGTAGACTAAAAATTTGGTCACTTCGCCCAGCGCGCGGCCTTCTTTGCGATAGTAGGCGCACAGGCCCACGCCGCCGTTTTGTGCGCCTGCTATGCATTCTTCAATGGCGTGCGTGAGATACGGGCGGCAGGTGCAAATGTCGCTGCCAAATACGTCTGAGCCATTGCACTCGTCGTGCACGCGTGCTGTCAGTTGCACATTGGGGTTGGCCAAATCTTGCGGGTTGCCAAAAATGTAGACCGTAAGGCCCCCAATGGGCGGTAAAAACACCTCAAGGTCGCTGCGCGTTACCAGCTCAGGGTACATACCGCCAGTTTCTTCAAACAGCACACGGCGCAGTTCAGACTCGGTGCAGTTAAACCGTTTGGCCACTTCGGGCAGGTACCACACAGGTTCTACCGCTGCCTTGGTCACCATGGCTGCGCCGCCTGCAGTCAACAGCTTGCCATCAGGTACCAAGCGGCCTTTATGGATGGCCTCCATGATCTCGGGCAGGATGACGTGCGCCTTGGTCACCGCGATGGTGGGCTTGATGTCGTAGCCTGCAGCCAGCTCATCGGCAAAGTTGCTGCCAATCTCTGCCCCCCAGGGGTCTAGCGACACAATGCGCCCGGGCTCATACCAGCTGGGGTGGGGGCCAATGCGGTCGGTAGGCGAGGTGTTGGTCAGGTCAGCCTTGTGGTTTTTGTCTAGCGCACCTGCGGCCACAGCCAGCGCGCGGTACACGCTGTAGCTGCCGCTGTGGGTGCCAATGACATTGCGGTGGCTGCGCGTGGTGGTGGTGCCCACCAGCGGGCCACGTTCGAGGGGGGTAGCCGCGCCCCACTGAATGGGCCGGGCGCCGAAGCCACCCGAGTGGGAAGTTAATCGAATATGACTAGAGGGTTTAATGCTGTCAGTAGTTTGGGCCATAGGTGATTGCTCGCACAAAGCAATATCTTGCGTGGATATTGGCAAATATGCAAGTGCTATGCCACTATGAGACCTTATGCATGTCTTAGATAAGCTTTTAAGCAGCCACTTTTTCTACATGGGTTTGGCGGGTGTACAAAAAGTCGATCACCGCTTTGCGGTAGCCCAGATAGCGGCCATCATCGGCCAGCGCCACGCGGCTGCGTGGGCGGGGCAGGTCAACGTGTAACACCTCGCCAATGGTGGCGGCAGGCCCGTTGGTCATCATCACTATGCGGTCTGACAGCAGCACGGCCTCATCTACATCGTGTGTCACCATCACCACAGTGCTGTGGGTTTGGGCGACGATCTGCAGCAGCTCGTCTTGCAGCTTAGCGCGCGTTAAAGCGTCTAGCGCGCCAAACGGCTCGTCCATCAACAGCACCTGTGGCGCCATGCAGAGCGCGCGGGCTATACCTACGCGCTGCTTCATGCCGCCTGATATTTCACCCGGTCTTTTTTGTGCTGCGGCTGTCAGGCCTACCAGCTCAAGCGCTGCATCGGTGCGTGCGTTGAGTTGCGCTTTAGATTCGCCGCTGCGGTTGTTGAGCGTGCGCGATGAGCCAAACACGCGCTCTACCGCTAGGTAGACGTTTTCATAGCAAGTCAGCCAAGGCAGGAGGGAGTGGTTTTGAAACACCACCGCCCGCTCTGGCCCCGGGCCTTTGATTTCTTTGTTAGCGCACAGCAAAACGCCTGCGGTGGGCGTGGCCAAGCCACTGATCAGATTGAGCAGCGTAGATTTTCCGCAGCCTGAATGGCCTATCAATGAGACGAATTCACCCTTAGCCACACTCAGGTTGATGTTGCGCAGGGCGGGGAAGAAGCCTTTGGCGGTTTTGAAGGTTTGCTCTACTTGGCTGATGTCGATGTATTTAGTGCTCATGTTTCCTCCAGATGTAAGTGGTGTGCTGTGGGCGAAGATTGAACTTCCGGACGCGAAGTGCGCGAAAACTACGCGAAGGACGCGAAAGAAAACCAAAAA
>JANOSN010000048.1:0-12723 GCA_031415895.1 Polaromonas sp.
GATGTGGATGTGCCAAAAGCGTTGGCCTTTGGGGTGCAATAAGATTTTTGCTGTTATTTTTTTAAACTGACTAGTGCGCCAAGCTAGGGTGTAGTTATTTGCCGCAGGGTACTAATTCAGTCTAAACGAGCAGCTATTAAATGCATGGGAATTGGCTTATCGTCTGCGACCTTGTCTGACATGGGGGTGCGCACCTTCCTTACCCATACAGGCATTGACTACCTACACTCAGATTGGCATAAGAAGTCTACGATTAGGTATTAACTTTAAGGAATCAATGCATGAAATTATTAACTAAATTTTTACCAGTTTGCCTAGGCGTTTTGGCGTTAGCAGCTTGTGGTGGCGGCGGTGGCGATGATGGTGACCGACTAGATTTGGCTGACCCAACGCTACGCTTTGTTCATGCGTCTCCTATTGCGCCTAATGTGACTTTGTTCCGTGATGGTATTGCACAAAACGACGCAACAAATGTGGCCTATAAGTTCGCGTCAAATTATTTCAACGTTGAAAACAAGCTTACCGACTGGTCGGTTAAAACTGTTGTCGGTAATATTGCAATAGGCAATGTGCCTGTCGATGCAACACGTGGCAACAGATACACGATTGTCGTATTGCCTTCATCTAGTGCGTTAAGCAGTATTTACCAGATTCGAGACCCGTATAACAAATCACTCACCAGCAACAAAGCTAAGCTGCGCATCATGAACGCATCATTTAACGCCAGCAATATTGATTTGTACGTCAACGCGTTAGGTACTGACATCTCAGTAGCTGGCGTAGTACCAGCGATTGCGGGTACTGCTTACAAAACCTCTGGCCCTTTATCTGGTAACGACTCGCTAGACATTGCTGGCGGTAATTATCAGATGGCTATCACCGCCAGCGGCAGTAAAACCATACTTTTCAAAAGCACGATAAATATAGAAAACAATAAAGACATACTGCTGTTAACTGTCCCAGATTCAATATTGCCCGGTGCTATTAAAACCTTAATTAAAATTGAAGGTACTGCGGGCACCACTGAATTGCCAGCAAGCTAAATTCAACCTGCAGCTTGGTATGGTCGGTATGCCTGAGAAGCTGGAGCTGAATTTACTGCAGATTACATCCGCAAAGCCCGCCACAGCACTACGCAAGCGTCCCACTTACCCAGCTTGGGCCGTTTGCTGAGTGTGCGGTGTTTCATGCTGCGGATTTTGTCTAGGATGCGCAGGCCGCCTTGAATGACACAGCGCAGTTCCAGGCTGGCACGCCAGCCGTCAAAGCCGCCCAGTTGGCGCTGCACTCGGCTGGGTAGCTTGGTGCCTTTTTGCATCAATGTCCAAGCATTATCTGCACAAGCAGCTATCAAATTCATAGTGGCAGGGGTGTCTTTGAGTGCGAGCAAATCTAGCGGTGTCACGCTGTGTTCGGTCATCAGGTCCAGTGGCAGATAGTAGCGACGGTGGGCTATATCGCCGCTTAAGTCTTGCCAAAAGTTAATCAGCTGAAGTGCGGTGCAAATAGCATCGGATTCTTGCAGCGCTACCTCATAGCTCACGTTGTACAAGTGCAGCAGCAGGCGGCCCACTGGGTTGGCTGACAGTTTGCAATAGTCTTGTAGCTCGACATGGTCGGAGTACCAGTGATTGGCGGCGGTGTAGCGCACGTCTTGCTCAAATGCGCTGAGCAAGTCGTCTAGCAGGGCTACGGGCAGGGCTTGCTGCGCAATGTGGGGCGACAGGTTGTCAAACAGGCCAGCCCAGCGGCCGGAGGTACCCATGCCTTTGGCGCAGGCGTGCAAATTGGCGCGGTAAGCAGCTAGGTCAGACAAGCGATGGCCTAGCGCGGCGTTGCCTTCATCTGCAATATCGTCTGCTGTGCGCGCAAACCAATAAATAGCGGCAATGGCAGGGCGCAAGCGCTTGGGGCATAGCCACGAGGCGACAGGAAAATTCTCGTAGTGCGCTACGCCTTTGGCGCTACCGTGCTGTTTGCTATGGTAAGTGCTGGTAGAGAGTCCGAATTGGCTGCCCATGGTGTTGACCGTAAATTACTTAGAGTGAATAAAACCGTTTGATTTCGTCCCAAGCTGTCTGTGGGTCATCAATGTATTTGAACAGATTGACATCTTCGGCTGATATCGCGCCTTCGTCCACCAGCACGTCAAAATTAATCAGCTTCCTCCAGTAGTCGCTTCCGTACAAAAAGATCGGCACAGGTTTGGCCTTGCGCGTTTGCACTAGGGTGAGTACTTCAAATAGCTCGTCCAAAGTACCAAAGCCGCCAGGAAAAGCCACTAGGGCTTTGGCCCGCATCATAAAGTGCATTTTGCGCAGAGCAAAGTAGTGAAATTTAAAGCTGAGTTCAGGGGTGACGTAGCGGTTGCCGCTTTGCTCGTGGGGCAGGGCGATGTTCAAGCCCACGCTCATGGCGCCTACGTCGTGCGCGCCACGGTTAGCTGCTTCCATCACGCCGGGTCCACCGCCTGTGCAAATAAACATTTTGTCTTGGGGTGGGCAGGTTTTGCTGTGCTCGGCTACCAAGCGGCCAAAGATGCGCGCTTGGTTGTAATACAGCGAAGTGCGCACTAGGCGCTGGGCTTTGGCTAAAGCAGCTGGGTCACCAGCGGCTTGGGCGGCTTGCAGGGCAGCTTGTGCATCTTCAGGGCTGCAAAAACGTGCACCGCCAAATACGACAATGGTGCTTTCTACGCCATGCTCGGCTTGGCCCAGCTCGGGTTTTAGCATTTCTAACTGCATGCGAACACCGCGTACTTCGCGGCGCAGTAAAAATTCAGGATCGGCAAACGCTAAACGGTAGGCATCGGGTGCCAACGGCGAGCCTTTGTCAGAATGGGCCTGCAATGTGGCCCACGCATCAGCCAGGCGTTGCTCAGTTAGGTTGTAAGTATTTTCCATTAACGGTGACGTTGAGTTGAAGGGGTAATTTCACAAGTGAGCTAACTATTTTTGAACATTCTGTGACGTACAGTATGGCATGCTGTGTGCATACTTTAGCGCAAATACAAATTAGGAAAAAGCGCCCTACTAGCGCCGTTATCGTTGGCATGAAAGTAAATTCACCTTATAGCTACCGTTTATTGTTGCAAGACAAGCAAATTGGCCCTTTTGACCGGCGCACCATAGTGGGTATGCGCATCAAGAAAATTGTGGCCAGTAATGTGGCTGTATTGCGCAGCGATGGGCTGATGATGAATGTATCGCAACTGATGGCTGACCGCCTAGAAATGGCTGACCCCGTTACTGGCCATCTGCCCTCTATGCCTGGTCCAGCATCTGAGATGTGGCCTACTTTTTTGGTGAATTTTGGTGGTGGGCTGCGCCCTGGCGCAATGGGCTTTGTGGGTGCGGGCGAGCTGCGTTATCAGGGCGATGCGCTGCGCTTGTCTGGTCAGCGCAAAACCGGCATTTGGGGCAAAAAACTAGACCGCGTGAAACTGGCTTTGGCTGACATTGCAACGTTTGACCAACATTTTGCCAAACCTAATGTGGTGACCATGACACTGCGCCTAGGCCATCCGCTGGCTCCTGTTGGCAAAGACCGCAGCGTGTCATTGGTGTTAGAGGATGCACCTTCCACGCATGAACTAGTAGCAATGGTGCGTGCCGGGTTGCCGTAAGTTGGCTACTGCAGTCAATGGATTACCTGACTGGATGGATTTGTCGCTAACTGCAGCTAAGTTGACAAAATAGTGAACAAAAAAGGCTCCTCAAGGAGCCTTTTTGTCATGTAACCGTAAAGTACTAATGCATTAAACGCGCTTACGGTATTCGCCGGTGCGGGTGTCAATTTCGACCTTGTCGCCTTGGGCTACAAAAATAGGCACACCAATTTCAAAGCCGGTGGCGATTTTGGCAGGCTTGAGTACTTTGCCTGAGGTGTCGCCTTTGACGGCGGGCTCGGTCCAGGTGATCTCGCGCACTACGCTGGTAGGCAGTTCAACAGAAATGGCTTTTTCGTCGTAAAACACCACTTCGAGTTCCATGCCGTCTTCCAGGTAGCTCAGGGAGTCACCCATGTTTTCGGCTTCTACTTCGTACTGGTTGAATTCGGCGTCCATGCAGATGTACATTGGGTCAGCAAAGTAGCTGTAAGTGCAGTCTTTTTTGTCCAAAATAACTTGGTCTATTTTATCGTCGGCTTTAAAGACGTTTTCGGTGCCAAAACTGCCGATCAGGCTTTTAAGCTTCATGCGCACGGTGGCGCTGTTGCGGCCGCCGCGGCTGTATTCGGTTTTCAAAACGACCATGGGGTCTTTGCCGTGCATGATGACGTTGCCTGCGCGGATTTCTTGTGCGATTTTCATGGATAAGCCTTCTTCAAGCTGTGCAGTGCCGAATAATGACTCAAGGCTGCTGCGGTAAGTATGCGCAGGGTATCTGCGCAAAGCCTATGATTTTAGCGTGTTTTTGGGCAGTTTATCCCCGCTTAAAGCCATCTAGCCCGGTGCCTAGGCTAGATGGGCTTGGGTTTATTGGCCTGTGGCCGTTACCCCGCAACTAACTCTGAATTCAACCCTGTTAGCCGCAGGCGCTGCCAGCGCAGTGGGTGGCAACAGTGGGATGTCAATGCCAATGCCTTGCAGTGCAGCAATAGTGACCGCGCCGGGTGCCGGACACAGTGCCGTGCCGAAGGCTTGGCATGTGACTGTGGTGCAAGACAGGCCCGCTGCGCTAGGGTCTTTGAGCGTGGCGCTATTGGCTGGGAAAGAGCCAAAGTTGGCAATGGTGATGGTGTAAGCGGTGGTGCCGCCAGCTACCACGCTGCCAACGCCATCGGTTTTGGTGATGGCTAGGTTCACACTGCCCAGCACGCGCACGTCTTCTTGGGTAGAGCTGCCCGACGCATAGTTGTTACCGCCAGCCACTGTGGTGGTGCCAGTGTAGACAGCCCCAGGGGTGACCTGAGTAGTCGCAACCGTGCGAAATGGATCTAGATAACCCACAGTGGCCGAGTTTTGGAACGGAAAATTAAGCGTTGGCGTGGCACCGCCGCCGTTGACTATTACCGTAACCGTAAATGTGACGGTGGTGTTGGGCGGTAGCAAGAAAGAGGTAGTAGTAGCATTGCTGCCGGGTGTGCCCACCAGCAAAGTGGTGTTGCCGGTGCCGGTGGTGGGGTCAGCAGGGCCAAGTGCATTGCCAGCGTAAGTCAGGCCAATCACGTTGTTAGGTGCGGTGGCTGCGGCGTACTGGAATGGCACTGGCAAAATGTCGCTGAGTGTGGCACCCACTGCCGTACCCGGGCCAGTATTGGCCAGCGAAATGACGTACTGAGCGGTGTTGCGGTCAGGAAACGCCACTACTGGCGTGGTGGTAACTTTGCTGACCTGCAGCTGTGGAAGGCAGTTGCTATCTTGGCTAAACAAGGTAGGCGTAAAAGGTACAACACCTGGCGCACCGCCACCTGCACTGGTGCCGTATCCGTTACTGATGGTGGCTTGGCTACCATTGACAGGAAATACTCGACCCGATGCGCCGCCATCGAAGGTAAAGGAGGTGAAGCCAGTGATGTTGGAGGTACGAATTACTGCACCGCCGCCGCCGCCACCGCCTGGGCCTTGGGTTTCACCGGCTCGTAAGAATGTAGTGGGTACCCCACCAGAACCAGCATAGGCGGTGTTGCCTCCTTCGCCGCCATTGGCTTGAATAGACAAAGCTGGTACGGTGG
Organism: Polaromonas sp.; assembly: GCA_031415895.1. Taxonomy (GTDB): domain Bacteria; phylum Pseudomonadota; class Gammaproteobacteria; order Burkholderiales; family Burkholderiaceae_C; genus JAAFIP01. Next base: position 5,677 of record JANOSN010000048.1, read on the forward strand.
TGTTGGTCAATACCACCACCGTGCCGCCTGCACCCCCACCGCCAGCTGCGTCGCGCCCGCCTGGCAGGGCGTTTTGGCCATTAGCTAGCAGTGTGCCGTTGCCAGATATGGTGCCTGCGCGGATAAAAATCATGCCGCCACCGTTGCCACCAGCGGCCTGAGGAACCAATGGGTTATCGCAAGCGTTATTGCTGTCACCTGCACCGCCGCCGCCGCCCATAATCAGGTTGTTAATGTTAGCTGGCAATGTGCCGCCGCCTAGGCCACCTACTGCACGTGCACCATCGCCACCGCAACCAAAGAAATTAGCCGTCAATGTCACGCAGCTGCCCGTGTTAGTAGCGCTGTAGAACGAAAATGTATTACCGCCCACACCGCCCAGGCCTACATTAGATCCGCCACCACCGCCTGCGTTGTGCTGCGTGCCACCGCCGCCCGCATTACCTGGAGCGCCGCGAGCCAAGAACCGGCCTGCTGCATAGCCCACGTTGCCTGCACCGAGGTCTTGGTAAGCGAACGGGGTTTCGTACGTGGCACTGTTAGTGGTGTCTTGACGACGGATAAGCCGTGGCGTACCTGCAATACCTTCGCCTTTGGACGCGCCTGCGTTGGCATAAACACCAGCGGTGGTGGTAATAGTGTCGTAATTAGATGGGCAAAAAGGGTTGACTGTGACCTCGAAGGTTCGCGTATTGGCATAAGCCACATTACCGATTATTTCAGGATAGTTAGGCCAGCCGCCGGCGCCCCTAAAGCCTAGGCTAGATGTGTCAACGGTAGCACCGTTCATGTTTAAGTTGCCTGCAACGTCAATAACCCAGACCCCACCGGTTTCACCGTTCCATGCGGGGGGTGACGTAGTGCCTGTGGGCATGGTGAGGGTTGAGAACTGCGGCACGCGAATGACCTGAAAGCGGCGATTACCGTTTTCGGCTGTGCCAGTACCAGCAGACGGTGCTGCGCGGGTGTAGGTGTTGGCCAAGCCTTGGTCAATGACTAAATTGCCACCTGTAAAGCTGACCACACGGCGAAACTCGTACTTGCCGCTGTTGTTCAGGTTAGTCCAGCCACGGCCTGTGGTGCCATCGCCGTAGGCTATGGTCTCGCCGTTGTTGTACTGGGCGTCTTGCATTTGAATCACCATCACCAAGTCGCCTGGGCTGAGTGGGGTAGTGCCGCCTAGGCCGCTGTTTGCCGGTTCGTTAACACCTGCACCCGTGCGGATAGTGCCAAGGGTAATGTTAGTGCTACCCGCTGTGGCCGTGGCGTTGCCCGGATAGTAAGAAGGCTGAGAAAAAGCAGGCCCATCTTTGCCTGGCGCGCTGCACGAGGCTGTTTGTGCAGAGGCGACGTTAGCTTGCCAGCCAAGTAAGGAACATAACAAAGCTGCGGCGAGGCGTTTCCAACGAATCATAGTTTTATGCAGTAATTAATTAATCCTCACATTTTAATGCTTTAGGATTCTTTTAGTTACTAAAAAAACTGTTTTTTGGCTCTAATCATCACCGTAAAGTTGTAAGTATTGGTTAGGTTAACGCTGTCAAACCAAACTTTATTAGCTGCTCAACCAAGCTGTTCTGCATCCACAGCCGCTGCCGTGCGGCTGACACAGTGTCGCGCCAAGCGGGCAGATTGAGTGGGGGCAAGGGCTCTTGGCTTAGGCCGTTCCACACTTGGTGGAAAAGCCGCAAGTCAGGCGGAGCCTGCAGCCAGTCTAAAAGCGCGTTGAGCTTGGCGGCATGTGCACCGTCATCTTGCGGGTAGATTTGCCATACAAAAGCCTGGCCTGCCCACAGCGCGCGTACCAAGCTGTCTTCGCCGCGTACAAAGTTCAGCTGGCAGCTGCGCAGCAACTCGTCGTAGGCGGTTTGCGGCAAGGTAGGTAAATAACTGCACTGCAAATGCTCTGAAATTGATAGCTGTCCGACTAATAAATGCTTGGACTGTGATGGGTTTTTATTGGTAAATGGTGCTTTCAAGGTACTTGGGGGCTCGGGTAAGCTGGCCAGTGCCTTGTGCACCGCTGCACTAGCGCGCCCATGCGTTACTCGCAGGTCGGTGTGCGTCGGGCCGCTAACCAAGACGTTAAGCAGCTGGGGTAGCGCTGCTGGTTCGTAGCAAAACAGGCTGATGCGCTGCTCAGCCAGCGGCTGGGCTGCTAACTTGGGGGCAGCGGGCGGTACCACTGGCTCTGGCAAATTCAGCTCGCGCAGCAAACCACCGGTGCCTTGCGTAAAGCCGGGGAAGAAAAACCATTTGGTCATACCAGCCGCTGGGCCATGCATCACTGGGGACGGCAGGCCGTGGCTGCGCGCAGCGTAAGGTTCAGCCGTCAAATATTCTAGGTTGATCCATAAGCTGGGCGGCGCTTTGCTGGCTATCCAAGCGTGATCGATATCGCAGCCAAACGACTCAATGACCGCGTCATAAGGCACATCTACGTCGATGCGCGGGTGCTGCGCATCCCAAGTGCGCACCTGCACCTGCGGGTGACCTTGCGGTGCCATCCAGGCCAGGGCCGAGCTGTCATCGACCCACAGCCGCACCTGCTGGCCGCGCTGGGCCAAGTTGCAGGCTAAACGCCAGCACACGCCAATGTCACCAAAATTGTCGATGACTTTGCAAAAAATGTCCCAGTGCCGCGTCTGGGATGCTGTGGCGGTCTGCATAGTGGGGTTTTAGATTAATTTTGAGATTCATAAAGCTATGAAAGTGGCGTGAGCGTAGCATGCCAAAATAGCCCCATGACCGACAGCATCGCTGACAGCGACACACCACTACCACCCGCCGCCCACAGTGCCGAGCTTTTAGCCCAAGTAGCGGCGTTGCCGGGCTTGCCGGGGGTGTACCGCTATTTTGATGTCGAGCAAGGCTTGCTCTACGTGGGCAAGGCTAAAAACCTGAAAAAACGGGTTTCCAACTATTTTCAAAAAAGCCATGGCGGCACGCGCATTGGCCATATGGTCAGCAAGATTGTGCGCATGGAAACCACGGTGGTGCGCTCTGAGGCCGAGGCGCTGCTGCTAGAAAACAACCTGATTAAAACGCTGAACCCACGTTTTAATATTTTGTTTCGCGACGATAAAAGTTATCCGTACTTGAAAATGACTGGGCAGGTTAAAAATACTGCTGTAGAGACAAAAAATGTATCAAATAGTGCTGTAGTCCAAGCATCTATTGATCAGACAGCTATAAAAAGTATAGCATTATTGCCTGTAGCTGTGTCAGCATCGCAGTTCCCGCGCATCGCCTACTACCGTGGTGCAGTCGAGAAAAAGCACCGCTACTTTGGGCCATACCCCAGCGCTTGGGCGGTGAAAGAATCTATCCAGCTACTGCAAAAAGTTTTCAAGCTGCGCACCTGTGAAGACACGGTATTTGCCAACCGCACTCGGCCGTGTTTGTTGTACCAAATCAAGCGCTGCTCAGGGCCATGTGTAGGTTATATCGACGCGGAAGATTACACCCAAGATACGCGCAACGCCGAGCGGTTTTTGCGCGGCGAAACGCAGGCCATCATGCAAGAGCTGGAAGCTGCCATGATGGCGCACGCTGATAAGCTAGAGTTTGAAAAAGCCGCTGAGGCGCGTAATCAAATTAGCGCGTTGTCTAAGGTGCTGCACCAGCAGTCAATGGACAACGTGAGCGACAAAGACGTGGACATTTTGGCGGCCAAAGTGCAGGGCGGCCGTGCCTGCGTGAACTTGGCCATGGTGCGCGGCGGGCGGCATTTGGGCGACAGGCCGTACTACCCGGTGCATGTAGAAGACGCCCCTGCCGCCGAGGTGCTGGAGGCCTTTATTGCGCAGCATTACATCGACACACCGCCGCCGCCTACGCTGCTAGTCAGCGACAAGGTAGACCCAGAGCTGATTGCCTTGCTGACCGAGCAAACTGGCGTGAAAATCAGCGCTGTGCACAACCCGCGCGAGCAGCGACGCATTTGGCTAGAAATGGCGCAAAAGAATGCTGATATTCAGCTGGCCCGTTTGCTGGCAGAAGAGGGTAGCCAACAAGCCCGCACCCGCGCGCTGGTGGATGCGCTAGATATGGCGCCTGACGACTTGGCTAAATTTAAGGTGGAATGTTTTGACATCAGTCACACCTCGGGTGAGGCCACGCAGGCATCGTGTGTGGTTTTTCATGGTCACAAAATGCAAAGTAGTGAATACCGCCGCTACAACATTGAAGGCATCACGGGTGGTGACGACTACGCCGCCATGCGCCAAGTGCTCACTCGCCGTTACAGCAAAATTGTCGAAGCGCAGCGCGCAGCTGACCAAGACGGCACCGTGCCCAGCATCAAAATGCCTGACTTGGTGCTGGTAGACGGCGGCATTGGCCAAGTGAACATGGCCAAGGAGGTATTTGAAGCCTTGGGACTTGATTTAGCCTTAATAGCCGGCGTAGAAAAAGGCGAGGGCCGCAAAGTGGGCCTAGAAGAATTAGTGTTTGCCGATGGTAGAGCCAAGGCCAGCCTACCCAAAGACAGCGCAGCACTCATGCTGATTGCGCAAATACGCGACGAGGCGCACCGCTTTGCCATCACCGGCATGCGCGCAGCACGCGCGAAGGTGCGCACAGGCGGTAGCAAATTAGAAGACATCCCGGGCGTGGGCGCTAAGCGGCGCGCCAAACTGCTGCAACGCTTTGGCGGCATTCGCGGTGTGGCAGCTGCTGGTGCTGCGGACATTGCCACCGTGGACGGTATATCTAAAGATTTAGCCGACGACATTTACCGCGCGCTGCATTGATTACACTTATGCGGTTTAAGGCCGTTTGCAAGATAACGCTTAAAACCCTTAAAAATACCTTCGTTGAGGATAATTTGTATGAGAAATAGGCCTGTAGTCCAAGTATCTACTGCTCAAGTAGCTATGAAATCGATAGTAAAGAGCGCTTTTGCCAAACCCGCTGTGCGTTGGAGCATGGCCGGTGCGCTGGCCTCCATTGTGGCCATTGTGGCGGGCTGCGCCAGCAAGCCGCTGCCGCCGCACACCCCCGCGCCTGCGCCCGCCGCGCCGCCAGTTGCTGCCCCCGCCCCTGCAGTTGGTGGCGCCCCCGCAGCGCGCAGCATGATCGAATACCGCCGCCGCGCAGCCCAGCTGATCATGGCCGCCAACGCTGGCAACACCTTTGCAGGCCCGGTGCCTGATCCACTGTACGGCATCGTGGTGGTCACCATCGCTTTTAACGCCGACGGCTCGATCAAAAGCACCAACTTTATGCGCCGCTCCAGTGTCGGGCCAGACGCTAATAACTTGGCTATCGCAGCCGTGCGCCGCGTTAGTAATTTTGGCTCGATAGGTAATTTGCCCGGTCCGTGGGAATTTAACGAGACGTTTTTGTACAACGATGCACGCAAATTTCAGCTGCGCACCATTGTTGAAAAGCTTTAAAGCCCACCGCAATTGCACACTAGCGTGACACAATAGAGGTAATGTTTTTTACCATACCCACTATTTTGACTTGGACACGCATTGTGGCGATTCCGCTCATTGCAGGTATTTTCTACAGCAACTTGCCTGTTACTACGCAAAATTTGGTGGCTACAGTGATGTTTGTGTTGTTTGCTTGGACCGATTGGCTAGACGGCTACTTGGCACGCAAGTTGAACCAAACCTCTTCTTTTGGCGCTTTTCTAGACCCTGTCGCCGACAAGTTCTTAGTCTGCTCGGCCTTGTTGGTGCTGGTGCATTTGCAAAGGGTAGATGTGTTTGTGGCCCTCATCATCATTGGCCGCGAAATAGCCATCAGCGCCCTGCGCGAGTGGATGGCCAAAATCGGTGCCTCAGGCAGCGTGGCCGTGCACATGCTGGGCAAGCTTAAAACTACCGCGCAAATGGTGGCCATTCCTTTCTTGCTGTACAACGGCAAACTGTTTGGCTTGATAGACACCGCACTGATCGGCCATTGGCTGATCTGGATAGCGGCTATTTTGACCGTCTGGTCGATGGTGTACTACCTGCAAAAAGCCTTGCCCGAAATTCGCGCCAAGGTGAAGTAGGCCCTAGACCAATGTCCATTGACTGATGACTGTTGACCAGCGTAGCCCCTGGCTGCGCGCCATGCCTATCGTCTTCGTATTGATCTGGAGCACCGGCTTTATAGTGGCGCGCTACGGCATGCCCTTATCACCCCCATTTAAATTTTTAGCCACCCGTTTTGCGCTGTCGATTGCGTGCTTTTTGCTGTGGATTTATATCGCCAAAGTGCCAGGCCCTGGCAGCCGCATGCAGTGGCTGCATTTGGCTATCACTGGCGTGTTGATGCACGCAGTGTATTTGGGCGGCGTGTGGGCGGCGGTCAAGCTGGGCATGGGCTCAGGTTTGTCATCGCTCATCGTTGGCCTGCAGCCCGTGTTGACTGCGCTGTGGTTGTCTAGCACAGGCGGGCGCGTCACGGCGCGCCAGTGGGGCGGGCTGGCGTTGGGCTTTGTGGGGCTAATGCTAGTGGTGTCAGCCAAGCTGGGCCATGGCGAGGCAACCACGCTCAATCTATCCATCGCAGTGCTGGCGCTGCTGGGTATCACCACGGGCACTTTGTACCAAAAGCGCTTTGTCACCGCGTGTGATGTGCGTACTGCCAACGCCGTGCAACTTGCCGCCGCCTTGCTGGTCACATTGCCTTTGGCCTTGATGGAAGCCGAGACCATGCAGTGGAACAGTCAGCTAGCTTGGGCTATGGCATGGTCGGTATTGGGCCTCACGTTGGGTGGTAGCTCGCTGTTGTATTTGTTGATTCAGCGCGGGGCAGCCACTACGGTCACCTCGTTGTTGTACCTCGTGCCACCTACTACTGCTGTGATGGCGTGGGTACTGTTCGGCGAGGCGATTACTTTTGTCACTGTGCTAGGCACTGCGTTGACTGCGCTGGGTGTGTATTGGGTTGTACGTACGCCTAAGGCTTGAGACCGCCCGTGGGGATCGGACTCCCCTGTTGCAATGCATTACTTCGTTGTTTACCTTGGACGGGCGGAGGGACATATCGCTGAAAAAACTTGTCATGTACATGCGCGCCAAGTAGTAGTTATCTGTGTTTGGTGGG
>JANOSN010000049.1:0-1272 GCA_031415895.1 Polaromonas sp.
ACTTTGGCGCGTGGGTGCGCTTGCACTATGCGTACCCGTACCCTAGCGTGGACGAGGTCATTCCGCTGATGGCTGCGGGCAGGGCGCTGCCCTACCTGGACGTGCCCTTTCAGCACAGCCACCCCGATGTGTTAAAGCGCATGAAGCGCCCCGCCAGTGGCGAGAAAAATCTCGACCGCATTGCCCGCTGGCGCGATGCCTGCCCCGAGATCGTCATCCGCAGCACCTTCATTGCAGGCTTTCCGGGCGAGACCGAAGACGAATTCAACCACCTGCTGGACTTCATGCGCGAAGCGCAAATTGACCGTGCAGGTTGCTTTGCCTACAGCCCGGTGAAGGGCGCAACTGCCAACGACATTCCCGGCATGTTGCCTATCGAGCTGCGCGAAGAGCGCCGCGCCCGGTTTATGGCCGTGGCCGAGGAAGTGTCAGCCGCCAAGCTGCGCACCCGCATCGGCGCCACCATGCAAGTGCTGGTAGACAGCGCGCCTGCCATGGGCCGCAAAGGCGGCGTAGGCCGCAGCTATGCCGATGCGCCCGAGATCGACGGCGTGGTCAAACTGCTGCCACCTGAGAAGATCAGCAAGCAGCTGAAAGTGGGCGAGTTCACCAAAGCGCGCATCGTCGGCACCGACGGGCATGACCTAGTGGCGCTACCAATATAATAGCTAACTATGTAATGAATACTTGGACTACGGAGGTAAAGTAATTACTACATAGACGGATTCGTGCTATTTAAATCTAAAAGTTGGCCGACGTCTAAGTTTTGCTGTCGGGTTTGCCCGGTCTACACAGTAAATCAGCAAAGCGCTGAATTATCGGCGTATGCTGATCACGCCGCCACACTAGGTTAACCTGCATCTTCACATCCAAATCCGGCACACGCAGAAGGCGCACACCTTGCGGAAGCCGCTGATTCGCCGCACTTGCAGGAACGACCGTGCAGCCCAACCCGGCTGCGGCAAGTCCTAAGGCCGTGTGGTGGCTAGTACCCTGCTGCGTTATGCGCGGGGAAAAAGATCGCTCACGGAAGTGATGAATCATCAGGTCGTACAGACGCGCAGACTGGTCTCGGCTAAAGAAAATAAAGTCTTGACCTGAAAGCTCTGCAAGCCGCTTGGGCGGCCTCTTAGCAATTGCCGAGCCTTCATGCACCGCTAGCAGGTACGTATCAGTCATCCAGTGCCTGATTTGCAATGGGCTGTCGTCTGAAAGCTCGCCAGTGTAGGCGAGGGCTAGGTCCAGTTTTCCGTTGAACACGCGCTCAGTCAC
>JANOSN010000050.1:0-1719 GCA_031415895.1 Polaromonas sp.
GAAATCCTGCCCCAGCTACAGTGATTGTTCCGTTAATGGCCAAACTACCCGCTACGTCGATGCCCACGACACCACCTGTACCCGCACCCGTTGTGGCGTTGATGTCCCAGCGGTCTGCAGACACTGTGCTGGCTGCCGCAATAGTGGCCGTGGAGCATTGGGGCACATAGATCACCTGAAAGGTACGCACTGTTGGCGTGGTGTTAACTTGCTGCGCATAGCCGTTAGTCAGTGCGCGGTTTAAGGTAATGACGTTTCCTGCAATGCCTACCACCGTGGCATATTCATGCAAGCCAGCGTTGGCTGGCGTTGTAGAGTCTTGCATCTGCATGACTATCACTTGGTCGCCAATTTCCAAGGTGCGGTTGCTGGTACGTTGGCCTGAAATAGAGGCTAGTGTGATTTGACTAGCGCCAGCCGCTACAGTCGTGTTGTCTGCACCTGCGTGGTAGCTGTTAACTACGCCAGTTAGAGCGTTGCAGGGACCGCTTTTGCCTGGCGCTGCGCAGGTTTGGGCAAAAGTTGAGGTCGACCATAGTGCGCCCGTTGCTAAAAGAACAATGAGTAGATGGCTTAGACGGCGTTGTAGTTTCATATGGCTGTTTTAAGTACCTGCTTAGGCAGTGCCAGCATTGTAATGTTGTGTTCACTTAAGTTGTAGATGGTTTTCCATTGTGTCAACAAGTTTGACAACAATTGTTCCAGATAGTTTGATTTATTGGCATAACTGTATCCATTTGGATTAAGTTTGAGCGCTTTTGCAGCCTGTATTAAAGCGTTGGACGCCGCCTCTGTACTGCCAAGTTGAAGTGCCTGAGCACCATTTTGCTTAGACAATTTTTGCCCATCCGCTGCCATCACCAGCGGGGTGTGCAGGTACCGCGGTGTGGGGTAGCCCAGCGCACGCTGCAGCAAAATTTGCCTTGCGGTGTTGTCGGCTAGATCTTCACCGCGCACCACGTGGGTAATGCCTTGCAGCGCATCGTCTACCACCACAGCCAGCTGATACGCCCACAGGCTGTCAGCGCGGCGCAGTACAAAATCACCTACTGCTGTAGCCACTGCTTGCGTTTGAGGGCCTAAGCGGCGATCTGTCCAATCTACAACTGCGGCGGAGGGTTGAAGTGTGCTCGCTATATTTTTAATAGCTGCTTGAGTAGTAGATACTTGGACTACAGGCTGATTTTGTTGTGAAAAGTCAGTTTTAAAGCGCCAAGCAGGGCTACGTTGCAGGTTATCAACAGGCGCAGCACTGTGACGGCAAGTGCCCGGGTAGATCAGCTCGCCATGGCGCGGCTTGGCGAAACCTCTGGCCTGCCACACGGCTTCAATGTCGCTGCGTGAGCAGATGCATGGGTAGGCATATTGCGCAAGTTTCAGTTGGTCTAAGGCAGCTTGGTAATGCACGCTGCGCTGCGATTGGTAGACTGGTGGTTCATCGGGGACTAAGCCGCATTGCGCTAACTGCTGCAATATGGTGTGGTCAGCGCCAGGCACACAGCGCGGGGTGTCTACGTCTTCGATGCGTACCAGCCAGCGCCCGCCGTGTGCACGCGCATCAAGCCAGCTGGCCAGCGCTGCTACCAGAGAGCCTGCGTGCAATGGCCCGGTTGGTGAGGGTGCGAAACGTCCGACATAACTGGTTCGCAAGCTTGCCACTTCGAATGCGGCACTCAAGCCGGGTTCTTTATTTGGTGGCGAGTGCCAGCTCAAGAGCGC
>JANOSN010000051.1:0-6646 GCA_031415895.1 Polaromonas sp.
GGCACAATACACCTATGAACATCGTAATTTTGGACGACTACCAAGACGCAGTGCGCAAGCTTAGCTGCGCGGCCAAGCTTGATAACTATCCTGCCAAGGTATTTACCAATACTGTGAAAGGTATTGGACAACTCAGCGTGCGGCTCAAAGATGCCGACGTGATCGTGCTGGTGCGCGAGCGCACGCACATCACGCGCCAGTTAATCGACAAGTTACCTAAACTCAAGCTGATTGCCCAAACCGGCAAAATTGGCTCGCATGTGGATGTAGACGCCTGCACCGAGCGGGGTATTGTGGTGACTGAGGGCGTAGGTTCGCCAGTCGCGCCCGCAGAACTGACCTGGGCCTTGATCATGGCGGCTCAGCGCCGCTTGCCGCAGTACATTGCCCACCTCAAGCATGGTGCGTGGCAGCAGTCGGGTTTGAAAGCAGCTTCTATGCCGCCTAACTTTGGTCTAGGCACGGTATTGCGCGGTAAAACATTAGGCCTGTGGGGCTACGGCAAGATCGGCCAGATCGTCGCTGGCTATGGCCGTGCATTTGGCATGCAGGTGATGGTGTGGGGCCGCGATAGCACTTTGGCCAAAGCACAAGCCGATGGCTTCGCTACTGCCGCAAGCCAAGAACAACTATTTGCTGAGTCCGATGTGCTAAGCCTGCACCTGCGCTTAAACGAAGACACCCGCAGCTGCGTGAACCTCAATACGCTGTCGATGATGAAGCCCACGGCCATGCTGGTTAACACATCGCGCGCTGAGCTGATCGAGCAAGACGCGCTAATCGCAGCGCTTAACCGCGGCCGCCCGGGTTTGGCCGCGATTGACGTGTTTGAATCTGAGCCCATCCTGCAAGGCCACGCCTTACTGCGCTTGGAAAACTGCATTTGTACACCGCATATTGGCTACGTCGAGCAAAACAGCTACGAGCTGTACTTTGGAGCAGCGTTTGACAACGTAGTGAATTTTATTCAAGGCGAACCAACCAATGTGGTGAACCCGCAGGCGCTGCAGGTGCGCCGGTAAATAGATTCAATCGAGCCCACTGAGCAGATCAGGTGCTGCGCCGCTGTGCCACTGAAGTCTATTTGGGGTTGTGGCGTTTGAGCCCGCGCTTTGGCGATGGCTCAAAGTCAATACCGTTACCACTTGCATTGCCTGCAACAGGTGGCTCACCAAAACCTACAATGTCGATGTCCACATGCGGCTGCACTGGCGTGCCGTCGGTTCGCTTTTTCTCCAGCAAGTCGATCAACTCTTGAGACCGCACGCCCGACAGGGTGGTGTCTAACAAATCTGAGCTGGAATCCATTGCACTCAATGGCTGAACCTGCGTGGCTCCGTATGAAGATGGCTCCACTGCGCTCAAGCGCTGAGGGCGACTGGATGCTGCGTTAGAGGACTCATCAGCATATGGATCGATATCGAAATCAACCAACGACTCGCCTTGGTAGCCCTCGTATGGGCTAACGTCTTTGGCAATTGCGTACAGCAGCATCAACTCGCGGTAGGCAAGTAAGTCAAACGGCTTGGCATCGCGGTCTGGCATGCGAAAGATAGACTCTTCAATCACTGCCAGCACTTTGGGGTTGGGCCATAGCGCTTGAATACGCTCGATAGCGGCTTGGTAGTCTTCCAGGCCACGACTGCTAGCACCGTATTGGTCAAACTCGGGCACTTGGGTGTTGAACACGCGGTTGAACTCATCGCGCAAGGTTTCAAAATCCTCACGCTGGTCTATCTTGTGATAAATATCAAACAGGTCAAGATAGGCTAACGCACTGGTGCCAATGTTGTCACTGATGTGGTTTTGCAAAATATCAATGGCTTGCGAGTGCTGACCCAGCGACATAAAAAAGTCTGCCTGCTGCTGAATATCAAACAGCTCTTCAGTATTCACCGAACGCGATGTGTTGGGTGTGCTGTTGGCAAAATCAGCCGCCACTCCAGGCAGACCTGAGGCTGACTTTGCAGCTGACACGATTTCTGCAGTGCGATTTGCTGATGCTTGCGCCGCGGCACCCAAACCACTGCCCGAAGATGATGGATACACCGCAGACCTTGCATTACTTTTAGAAGTCTCCAGCAAGCCGCTTGCGCTTGGCGCAAACCTGTCTGCACTGTGACCGCTATCTTGGGCTTTTAACGATGCGTTGGCCTGCTCTACCGCTGCCGCCTCGTCAAAGCGCTCTACGCTGCCCCACCATGGCTTGGTGCCATCGTTGCCACGCCTGCGCCATACCCAAGCTGCAAAACCTAGTGCGGCCAGCGCCAAAGCGCCTAGACCAAACACCAACGGGTTAGCGTAGCGCGCGCTTTGGGCTTGCTGCAAATCTGTGCGCAAGGTGGTCAGTTCTTGGGTTTGCTGCTTGCTCACATCCGACATCGTGCGCACATCCGCTTCAATGGCTTTTAGGCGCAGATTATCTTTGCTAGCGTCGTCAGGCGAGCTGTTGAGTGTGCGCCACAGCGCAGCGGCCATTGCACGGGCTTGCGGGTCATTCGTGGGCTGGCTCAGCAGCTCGTTGCTGGCACGCAAGGTGGGCTCGCGCACGGGTGACATGTCTAGCAAATCAATTTTCAAGCGCGGGCTGATTTTGCTGGCGGGCAGGCTAGCAACAGGGGCGCGTTCAGCACGGGCTTGCTTGTCGGCCAACAAACGCTCTTGCTGTGCTGCACGCGTTGCTTGCCGCTGTGCCGTACGTGCTTCGCGGCGCTCTTTGGCAGCGGTCAGGTCTGCAGGCGAGGGTGCTGGACGGTCAGCTTGCGCCGCGCTTTGCTGCGTGCGGCGCGCGGCTGCCGCTTCGCGCTGCTGCGCTAAGCGCGCGCTTCGGCCAGTTGCTGCGGCGCTGGCACCGCTAGCTTGGGTAACTTGGTTGCCCTCAGCATTGCTGCGCGCAGCTGAATTAGATGTTGGGCCAGCATCACTAGGGCTGGTAATGAAAGGCACTACAGCCGCTTGGCCGCTAGAGACTGGCTCGCTAGGCGAGTCTGCCAACAGCACATAACGCCGCGCCAAAGACTGACCGCAAGCAATCCGCACATACAAGGTGACAAAAGGCTCATCAATCAAGCTGTTAGCGCGTATGCGCAGCGCCAGCTCAGTGGGGCTGGTGCGCACAGGCGTGATAGTAATATTTTGATTGTTGACGCGGCTCTCGCCATAGAACACTTCAGCACTAAAACATGTGGCCTCAGGGGTAGGCTCTTGCGCCTCCATGCTGACCAAAGCGCTAACATCTAAGCCACGGCCTAGCACCGCAGCACCACGGCTTCTGCCCAAAGACATGGCCTCGGACAACAACGGCCAACAAAAACAGGCCAGCGCCACCGAGATCGTCAATATATGACGGCTATTGTGTAAACTCTGCGTAGAAACTGTGCGTAATTTAAAGCGTGACATTTATCGAGTTATCTGGATTTTATGTATTTTGACACAGTACTAATGTACTAATTTCGTATTACAAATATGTTTCCAATTATATCAATTGTAGGCGCTGGTGCCATGGGCCGTGGCATAGCCCAAATTGCGGCCCAAACTGGTAGCCAAGTGCTTTTATACGATATCCAGCCTGATGCCGCTAACAATGCAATTGTTTTAATCAACGCTACTTGGGCAAAACTGGCCGATAAAGGCAAAATTACTGCTGCCCAAGCCACCCAATACGGTGCGTGCTTGAAAGCCTGCTCGGATTTAAATGATCTCGTCTCTTGCGACTTGGTGGTGGAAGCCATTGTCGAAAATATGCAGATCAAGCAGGCACTCATCGCCAAGCTAGAAGCTATCGTATCGCCTACCTGCATATTAGCCAGTAACACATCGTCGCTATCCGTAACGGCCATGGCTGCAGGTATGAACAACCCGCAAAGGTTTGCAGGCTACCACTTTTTTAACCCTGTGCCATTGATGAAAGTAGTAGAGATAATCGCTGGTCTTAAAACCGACCCTGCAGTGTGCGAGCAACTGGCGCAATATGCCATAGTGATGGGCCATAAACCAGTACAGGCGTCTGACACGCCAGGCTTTATTGTTAACCATGCTGGCCGAGCCTATGGCACTGAAGCTCTGCGTATTGTGAGCGAGGGTATTGCAGACTTTGCCACCATCGACGCTATCTTAAAAGACCAGGTAGGCTTCAAACTAGGCCCATTTGAGCTGATGGATTTAACTGCGCTAGATGTATCGCACCCGGTGATGGAATCGGTGTATCGCCAATACTACGAAGAGCCGCGCTACCGCCCTAGTGTTATCACCGCACAGCGCTTAGCAGGTGGTGTGTTGGGCAAAAAAACTGGCGCTGGTTTCTATCAATATACCGATGGAGTCCAAGTATCTATTGCCCAAGCAGCTATACCTTTTATAGCAGATATGCCGCCTGTGTGGGTCTCACCGCGTGCGACACGGCGATCTGAGCTGCTGCAATTATTGAAAAATCTAGGTGCCAATATTGAAACAGGCGCATCACCTTCAATGCAAGCATTAACCTTAGTAGCGCCATTAGGTTTTGATGTCACGACAGTAGCAGTTGTCGAACGATACGACCCAGCGCGCACGGTGGGCATTGACATGTTAATTGACGACGCCGCAACCAAACGCCGCGTGCTAATGACCAACCCCGCCACCCGCACAGATATGCGTGATGCAGCGCATGCACTGTTTGCCAAAGACGGCAAAGCTGTCAGCGTCATCCGCGACAGCGGCGGTTTTGTAACCCAGCGTGTGGTGGCCGCCATCATCAATATTGCCACCGATATGTGCCAGCAAGGCATCTGCTCCCCGTCCGACCTAGAGCTGGCTGTGACCTTAGGTTTAGGCTACCCCCACGGGCCGCTGGCACTGGGAGATTTGTTGGGCCCTACCAATGTATTAGAAGTGCTATTTAACATGCAAACCGTATATGGTGACCCGCGCTACCGCCCTAGCCCTTGGCTGCGCCGCCGTGGTGCTATTGGCTTGAGCTTAAAGCACATCGAAGCCTAAGCGATGACCGCTACCCACACACCTACAGAGCACACCACACCCAGTGGCGAGCTTAAAAGCACCACCGCAAATAAGCACGGGCGCACGATGGTGCTGACCATCTCTAACCCCTCCTCACGCAACGCCTTAAGCCCCGCAATGTACGCCGCAGGTGTTGAAGCTCTGCACTTTGCCGACAGCAGTGCGGAAATTCGCAGCGTGGTAATTACTGGTGAGGGCAGCATGTTTTGTGCAGGCGGCAACCTGCAGCGCCTGCAAGCCAACCGCAGCCTGGCCCGCCCGGTACAAGCCAGCAGTATTGACGGGCTGCATGCTTGGATCGAAGCTATTCGCACCTGCCGTAAACCCGTGATTGCAGCCGTTGAAGGTGCAGCGGCTGGTGCAGGCTTTTCGCTATGCCTAGCCTGTGACCAGATTGTTGCTGCACGCGATGCTGTGTTTGTAATGTCCTACAGCAGCGTTGGCCTGTCGCCAGACGGTGGTGGCAGCTGGCATTTGGCCCGTATGCTGCCGCGTCAAATTGCCAGCGAACTGCTCATGGCTGGTGAGCGCATTGATGCGCAGCGCCTGCATGCGCTAGGTGTTGTTAACCGCACAGTGGATAACGGCGGCGCATTAACCCAAGCGCTGCTGCTGGCGGACCAGCTTAATCAACGGGCACCCAACGCACTGGCCAGTATCAAAGAACTGATGAATGACGCGCAAGCCCGGCCACTGGGCGAGCATTTGAATGCCGAACGCGATGCGTTTGTAGCCAACCTGCACCACCCCAACGGCGGGGAAGGTATCAGCGCCTTCTTGGCTAAGCGGGCAGCAGACTATCGATCAGCGAGTTGAGCCTATGTTAGAAGGCTTTCTCATGGTGATGCGCTGGATTTTTACGCCATTTATAGCGCTGTTTTTATTGTTTGAAGAATGGGGCTGGGTGCCACTAGCAGCACTGCTGCGGCGCTTAAAAGACATACCTTTTTGGGCTTGGTGCGAGAAGCGCATAGGCCAATTGCCACCCTGGGCAGCGCTCATTTTTTTACTGGCACCTTCGATAGGTTTGCTACCCGCCAAATTTATGGCCCTATGGTTGATTCGTCATGGTCAATATGCGCTGGGCATGTTTGTATTGCTCAGTGCCAAGCTGGTCGGCACGGCCTTACTGGCGCGATTGTTTGAGTTGACCCAGCCTGCGCTAATGCAGTTTGGCTGGTTTGCCAAATGGTATCCGCGCTGGAAAGCGTGGAAAGATAAGTTGCTTGCCACTATCCGGTCATCACGTGTATGGCAGCTGGGGCGTAGCATCAAGCTACAAGTGAAATCGTTGATGGCGCCGCACTGGCTGAAGGTCAAAACATGGTTTAAGGCTTGGTAGCGGCGATCCATTCAAATTCAAATCGTCATTGCGCCTGATGCAGTGATGAAATAGTAATGAAAAGTGCTTGTAGTCCAAGTATTTATTAATTACTTCGCTATTGAATTTATAGTATTTTTGGTTTTCTGAGGCTCTTTTGGACTCCCCTGTTGCAATGCATGGTGTCCTTGTTTGCCTTGGACGGGCGGCGTGACATATCGCTCCCAATACTGTTCGCTTTACTCCGTTCGCCCTGAGCTTGTCGAAGGGTTCGCTAAGGCTTCGACAAGCTCAGAGAGAACGGGATGGGTTTATGCGAACAGTATT
>JANOSN010000052.1:0-2925 GCA_031415895.1 Polaromonas sp.
ACCGACGGACAGGGCCGCGTTGCCACTATCCGCTTGGCTGATATTTTGACGGGCAATGGTGTGTTGCACATCACTGATTGTGTGATGATGCCGCCCAAGCCTATGTTGGGTAAATCTATCGTATCGGTAGCGCAGAAAACCCCTCAGTTGTCCAGCTTGGTAGCTGCACTGGGTTTTGCCAGCAACAACAATGACTTGGTCAAACTGCTAAGCAAGCGCGGCACCTTCACAGTATTTGCGCCGACCAATGACGCGTTTGACGCATTGGCTGTTGAGCTGCTGGGCGCTGGCAAAACCGCTAAAGACTTGCTGGTGCCTGCCAACAAAGCCTTAGTGCGCGCTGTGTTGCAATACCATGTGCTGGACGCAGTGGTGCTAAAAGCGGCTATTCCGCTGGGCAAACCGATTGACCCTGTGCTAGCAGGCCACGACATCTTTAAGATCGACGCTGTAGGCGGCAAAGTCATCATCACCGATGGCCGTAACCGCGAATCAGAAATCACTGCGACCGACATCAAAGCCAAAAATGGCGTGGTGCACCTGATCAATAAAGTGATCTTGCCTGCAAACAAAAACATCGTAGAAACCGCTGTAGCACTGGCACCAGAATTTAGCATTTTGGTGAAAGCCGTGGTCGCTGCTGGCCTGGCAGACACCCTGTCTGGCCCTGGCCCGTTCACTGTGTTTGCACCGACCGATGCGGCTTTTGCCAGCCTGTTAGCCGAGCTGAAAACCACGCCTGAGGCATTGCTAGCCAATAAGCCACTGTTGACTAAGGTGTTGACTTACCACGTAGTGCCAGGCCTTGTGCTAAAAGCAGATGTACCCGTTGGCGTAGCGGTGAAAACAGTCAATGGCGACACCTTAACAGTAGACGCTGGCTTTAAAATCACCGACCAGGCAGGCCGCAAGAGCGCTATCGTCGATACCGATGTATTGACAAAAAATGGCGTCATCCACGTGATCGACAAAGTAATTTTACCTAAGCTGTAAAGCGTAAATACTGCACTATCAAATCTAGCGGGTAGATGCCAAGAGGCATCTACCCGCTATTTTTTTGATAGCTGCTTAAGCAATGAATACTTGGACTAAAGGCATATTTAGGCAATAAATGTACATTTAACAGCTATCACGCAGTTGACAGCCAAGTAGTAACGGCGCGCTTACACTCACGATAGTTTTTCGGTTGCTGACTGCGCGTAGTCAGCAAACATTTAGTCCACTTGAGAATTCACTATGCACCCACTATCTCGCCGTGCAGCCCTAGCGCTGTCACTGTCACTGCCACTGTCCATCTGCTTCATCGCACCAGGTTCTGTGGCCGTCGCACAAGACATCTTCCCCAGCAAACCCATCACCCTCATCGTGCCTAACCCGCCCGGCGGCTTGGTAGACACCTCAGCGCGGCTACTCAACGAGCCATTGGCGCGCATCATGGGCCAGTCGGTAGTCATAGACAACAAAGGTGGCGGTAGTGGCAACGTAGCCTATGGCACAGTAGCCAAAGCCAAACCAGATGGCCACACCTTACTGATCTCCTATTCAGCCTACCACGTGGGCAACCCGGTGCTGATGACCAACCTGCCTTGGGCTGCCAAAGACTTCACACCGGTGGCCTTGCTGACCGTGGCCACTAACGTGGTGGCGGCCCACCCCAGCGTGCCTGCCAATAACCTCAAAGAGTTTTCCAGCTACATCAAAGCCAACCCCGCCAAATTAAACTACGCTAGCCAAGGCAACGGCTCGTTGTCACACATTGGCACCGAGATGTTTAAGCAGCAAATTGGCGGCTTTATGACACACATACCCTACCGCGGCTCAGGCCCAGCCATGGCCGATGTACTGTCGGGCCAAGTGCAGGTGTTTATCACCACCCCGCCATCGGTCATGCAGCACGTCAAAGCTGGCAAGCTCAAAGCCTTTGCCGTGACGGGTGATAAGCGTCACCCCGGTCTGCCCGATGTGCCCACCACCGCAGAAGCAGGCATGCCTAAGTTTCAGCTAGAGGCGTGGGTAGGTTTATTTGCACCCGCAGGCACGCCAGCACCGGTCATTGCCAAGCTAGCCGCCGATGTGAAGCGTGCCATGGAAGCGCCAGAGACCAAAACCCGCGCTGATGCTGCTGGCATAGAAGTGCGCTATCTTGACCCCGAGGCCATGGGTAAGCTGCTGGCCAGTGAGACTGAGTTTTGGGGCAAAGCTATCAAGGCGGCCAAGATCACCTTGGACTAATAGACTGGCTGCCGTAGATGCAGTGTTAGAGCAGCCTAGTTTAAAAAGTCAAATCGCACCTTACTATTTATTTAATAGCAGTAAAGTCAATAAATACTTGGACTACAGGCACTTTTCACTGATAAAACTAGCTCGGCATTAACTTATCGATCTCTTGCTGCATAGCTTGCGTCAACTGAGCGTACAGTTTAAGTTTGTCAGCTGTCTCACGCAGGCGCTGGGCAATTCGCAGACTCACAGCCATCATCAGTTTGCCGCCAATGTGCGGCTCATCGTTCATCAGTTTTTCTAGCGCTTCGCGGCTCAAAATAGCGCAGTGCACATTGCTGGTGGCTGTGCAAGTGGCTGAGCGTGGCTCGCCATCGACTAGGCCCATCTCGCCAATCAAACTGCCAGGGCCCAACACGTTCACCGTTACCGCCGAGGTGCGGCTGACCACGATGTTTTCTACCGTCACCTCGCCGTCCAGTACCAGCATCATGTAGCCGGTGTCGCGTGCATCGCCCTCTTTGATAAACACAGTGCCCTCAGCAATTTTTTTAGGCTGCATGTAGCTGACCACCACTTTGGCTTCCTGGGCGCTCAGCTGCATCAGTGCGGTGGGGGCCGTAAGCAAGCTAGCCGCCAGGTTAGCGCTGTCCGAGCCTTTAAGGGCACGCATGCGCTTTTCAGACTGTTGCTGGGGGTCTAATT
>JANOSN010000053.1:0-2931 GCA_031415895.1 Polaromonas sp.
CAACGACGCAGACTTTAGTCGTGGCAAGTTCAGGGTGCGCGGCGACACGATTGACGTGTTTCCGGCGGAGCATTCTGAGCTGGCGATTCGTATTGAACTGTTTGACGATGAGATTGAATCGCTTAGCTTGTTTGACCCACTCACGGGGCGCATTCGGCAAAAAATTCCGCGCTTTACCGTGTACCCGTCTAGCCACTACGTGACCCCGCGCGACAAGGTGCTGACCGCAATAGAGACCATCAAGATGGAGCTGAGCGACCGCGTGAAAGAGCTGGTGGGCATGAACAAACTGGTCGAGGCGCAGCGGCTAGAGCAGCGCACGCGGTTTGACCTGGAGATGATGAGCGAGATAGGCCACTGCAAAGGCATTGAAAACTACACCCGCCACTTAAGCGGTGCAGCGCCTGGCCAGCCCCCCAGCACGTTAACTGACTACATGCCCAAAGACTCGATTATGTTTTTGGACGAAAGCCACCAAATGATTGGCCAGTTGAACGCCATGTACAGCGGTGACAGGTCACGCAAAACCACGCTGGTGGAATACGGCTTTAGGCTGCCCAGCGCACTAGACAACCGCCCGCTCAAATTTGAAGAATTTGAAAAACGCATGCGCCAGTGCGTCTTTGTCAGCGCCACGCCCGCAGCGTATGAGGGCGAGCACGCCGGCCAAGTGGTGGAGCAACTGGTGCGCCCCACCGGGTTGGTAGACCCAGAAGTTGAAGTGCGCCCCGCCACCAATCAAGTGGACGACGTGCTGCAAGAGATTCGCATTCGCGTAGATAAAAACGAGCGTGTGCTGATCACCACGCTGACCAAGCGCATGGCCGAGCAATTGACCGATTATTTAAGCGATAACGGCTGCAAAGTGCGCTATTTGCACAGCGATGTAGACACGGTAGAGCGTGTAGAAATTTTGCGCGACCTGCGGCTGGGCACCTTTGACGTGCTGGTAGGTATTAACCTGCTGCGCGAGGGCCTAGACATTCCCGAAGTGTCGCTGGTGGCGATTTTGGATGCTGACAAAGAGGGCTTTTTGCGGGCAGAGCGGTCACTCATCCAAACCATCGGCCGCGCAGCCCGTAACCTGAATGGCCGCGCCATTTTGTACGCCGATAAAATGACCGAGAGCATGAAAAAGGCCATCAGCGAAACCGAGCGCCGCCGCATCAAGCAAACCCAGTTCAACCTGGACAACGGCATCACGCCGACCTCAATTGTGAAGAAGGTGCGTGATTTGATCGACGGTGTCTACAGCGAAAAAGCCAGCAAAGCCGCCGAGCAGCGCGACCTAGACCGCGCACATGTAGAAGACATGAACGAGCGCGATGTGTCCAAGCGCATCAAGCAGCTAGAAAAGCAAATGATTGAGCACGCGAAGAACCTAGAGTTTGAAAAGGCTGCTCGGGTGCGGGATCAACTGGCGCTCTTGCGCGAGCAGGCTTTTGGGGCTAGTGGAGGAGATAATATTGTGCCTTTGTCGGTTGCTTAGCTTGGTTTTTAGCTCCCCCTTGGCAATGCATGGTGTCCTTGTTTAGCTTGGACGGGCTGCGGGACATCTCGCTGAAAAAATCTCCGAAAACACGCGCGAACTCTGGGCACGCAAAGCTGGCTTTTGCACCGCGCCCCAGAACAGCGAAACAAAGCAAGAATCGAAAGCAGAGCCCGCAAGAGCACTATTTACCCATAAAATACTCCTACAGTCCAAGCATTCACTGCTCAAGCAGCTACAAAATAAATAGCAACTATGTCCCCCAACGACGATACGTTTCAAATACTCATGGTCTGCATGGGCAACATCTGCCGCAGCCCTACCGCCGAAGGCGTGCTGCGCGCTAAGGTGGCGCAGGCGGGGTTGTCTAAGCGGGTGTTGATTGATTCGGCTGGTACCCACAACTACCACCCCGGCAGCCCGCCCGACGAGCGTAGTGCAAACCATGCGCTGCGTAGAGGGTACGACCTGTCCAAGCTGCGCGCTAGGCAAGTGCATGCCGACGATTACGCTGACTTTGACCTGATTTTGGCTATGGACTGGGACAATTTAGCGCTGCTGCAGGTCGATTGTCCGCCCCAGCATGCTATTAAACTCAAGTTGTTGATGGAATTTGCCGACCCTAGCTCAGCGCTGGGCGCTGTGGTGCCAGACCCCTACGACGGCGCAAAAGCGGGTTTTGAGCAAGTTTTAGACTTGACAGAAGCGGCTTGCGAAGGTCTGGTCCGCCATTTAGCGCGAAACTTACCCTCAGCTTAGACTTTGTCTTTCAGGTAAAGCAGCACGTATCCCGCGCCCTAAATCGCCCTAATACCCGAGCAGACTGTTTGGTTATCTGCTATACTTGACAGTAACAGTCGGGAACTAAGCAGATGGTCCTTTTATCAGACAGTTCTGCACCCTAAGGCTGGTAAACCCGCATATTAATAGCGGATGCACCGATAGGCCGAGAAGGCCGGGATGGAGTTAAGCGCCACTGCGCTGCCTGCTACGAGCAGAGAGCGTGGAAGCAACCGATAACTGTAAGCACTAAAGGAGCTTGCGATGCGACTCACAACTAAAGGCCGTTTTGCGGTCACCGCGATGATTGATCTGGCCTTGCGCCAAAACTCTGGCCCAGTCACTTTGGCTGCCATTAGCCAGCGCCAGCAAATCTCGTTATCTTATCTAGAGCAATTGTTTGGCAAGCTACGCCGCCACGAGCTGGTTGAATCCACCCGTGGCCCCGGCGGCGGCTACACCCTAGGCCGCAAAGCTGCCGACATTACCATTGCCGACATTATTGTGTCAGTGGACGAGCCACTAGACGCCACCCAGTGCGGCGGCAAAGAGAATTGTCACGGCAGCGCAGAAGCTAGCCGCTGCATGACGCATGACCTGTGGAGCGCGCTGAACACCCGCATGGTGGAGTTTTTAGACTCGGTAAATTTGCAAAACATGGT
>JANOSN010000054.1:0-5079 GCA_031415895.1 Polaromonas sp.
TTGACTGTGACCTCAGTGGTAATGGCCAGCATGCCTTCGCTGCCGATGATGACACTGAGCAAGTCCAACCCGGGGGCATCTAAAGCCTCGCCTCCAAACTCTACAGGCTTGCCCTCAATGGTGAAGCCTTTGACTTTGAGAATGTTGTGCAAGGTCAGGCCGTACTTTAGGCAGTGCACACCGCCCGAGTTTTCGGCTACATTGCCGCCGATAGTGCAAGCTATTTGGCTGCTGGGGTCGGGTGCGTAGTACAGGCCGTAGGGGGCAGCGGCCTCGCTAATGGCCAGGTTGCGCACACCGCACTGCACCACCGCGGTACGGCTGAATTTGTCGATCTTGATAATTTTGTTGAACTTGGCCAATGACAAAGTTACGCCGTGCCGATGCGGCATGGCGCCGCCCGACAAGCCTGTACCTGCGCCGCGTGCCACCACGGGCACACGCAGCGCGTGGCAGATTTTTAAAACTGCGACGATCTGGTCGTGCGTCTCTGGCATCACCACACACATCGGCCGTTGGCGGTAAGCGGTCAATCCGTCGCACTCATACGGCACGGTGTCTTCGTTGTGCCACAAAATGGCGTGCTTTGGCAGCGCAGATTGAAGCTGGGGCAACAGCTGCTGCAGCGTTACGGGTGCGCTGGCGGTGCTGCGGGCGGGTGCTTGCAATAGCTCGGCTCGAATGGGGGCGTTCATATGCGGTCAGCCTTGGTTAAACATAGACCTTACTGTAGGCTATTTAGCGCCCTGCCAGGAGGCTGTTTGTTTGATGATTTTTCACAATTGCTTGCAAACTAATGATGGCAGGCACTGAGGGCAGGCAAGTGGTGTCGCAAATAAGCGGCAAAAACCCAGCAACTGTGCTGCAATACTCAGCTGTACTTAAGATTACCAAAACAGGCTGCCCCAGTTGACAGCTTAGCTTGATAATCTGCCTAAGACACAGCACATTCGTGTTGTTACCTAAGATGGTTTTAATTACATGACCCACGTGATGCGTTTGCGCACTATGCTCCCCACAGGCTTACTCACTTGCCTGCTCACCCACATGTTGCCGCCAGTGTGGGCACAGACCGCTGCACCCTTGGCCACGGCGTCGTCGGCCAAGCAGAGTACTAAACCTGCAGCAAAAGCCGCGCCCAAAACACCGTCTAAAGTAACGCTTGTTGCCGAGCCACCACCCATAGTGACCGCTGCAGACCTGGGTAGCCACCCTACACGCATGCAGCGCTGCCAAGTAGAAATTTCTGGCATGCAAGGCCCTGCGCGCACGCGCACGCTGCGTGAGTGCCTGATCGACCGTACCGAGGGCGAGCGGCTGATTGCGCGTGATTGCGCACGCCAATTTCGCAGCTTGCCTGCAGGCCAGTCAGTAGAAAAAAGTGTATTTCAAAAACAATGTGTGACTAGCGCACTGAGCGTTGCACACAAAGAGTTACCACGGCGCAAGCCTGCGGCGCCCAAGGTGACTGCAGATGGCTCCACATTAGGCAACAGCAGCGTGCTACCCGTTTCATCACGTCCTGTAGCGCCTGCCGCTAATGCTCAGTAAAAGATACCCCGTGCTCTATGGCCGCTGAGCCAAGACGTGCAAAGCCACCAAGCTCAAGCAGCAAGGCTAGTTTGCAGCCACTGCGCAAACGCGGCGCACTCCCAGCGGTCTAACGCACCCGTACGCCAACACAGATAGTGCGCATGCGGGCTAGGCAGATTAGTAGCTGATAAGCGCACTAAAGCCCCGCTGTCTAACCACGGTGCACCCAGCTTGAGACGCACCAAAGCCACGCCTAGGCCCAGCGCAGCAGCATCGCACATCAGGCCAATGTCGTTAAAGCTGGAGCCATCCACCGGTTCAGGCCAGTCCAGCTGGTGCGCCGCAAACCAAGTGCGCCACGGCTCCAGCGGGCTTTTCAGCAGCTTAGCCTTAGACAAATCTTGTGGCGTGTCAAAAGGCCCATGCTCGCGCACGTAGCCGGGTGAGGCCATGGGCGTGACTACATCTTTGAATAAACACACATGCTCTACATCGGCGTAGCGGCCTGTGCCAAAGCGCACGGTCAGGTCGGCATCTTCGGCCACCACGTCTAGCAGCGGTATGCTCACCTGCAAGGTTAAATCAATCTCTGGGTAAGCATCGGCAAAAGCTTTCAGGCGCGGCATAAGGATAGAGCGCGCAAACGTGGGCGTCACGGCCACACGCAGTTTGCGCTTACCCTGCGGCACCTCATTGCCCGGAAACCGCTCCAGTGCTGCTAAACCTTCTCGAACTTGCGCTAAATATTCACTGCCTTGGGTAGTAAGCGAAAAATCCGCCCGGCCAAACAACGGCACACCAATGGCTTCTTCCAGCTGGCGAATGCGGTGGCTGACCGCACTAGGCGTAACGCACAGCTCTTCAGCCGCCTGCGTCACGCTGCGCAGGCGCGCCAAGGCTTCAAAAGTCAGTAAACATTGGATAGGTGGGATGCGCGAACTCATATGCGCATTATGTCCCGCAGGCTGCTACAGCTGGGTACTACATCAAAACGATGATGGCAAACTGACGCAATAAGCGCTAGGATAGATATCTGGTTATTTACCGCTCGGACTGACGCGCCCCATTTAAAACCTTGCAAACAGATCAATTTTGGTGCCAAATCACCTTGTAGTCCAAGTATTTATTGACTATATAGCTATTAAATTTATAGCGCTGACATATCCACCTGAAAGGACACACCATGGCCTATAACGATTTCAACATGGACAACCAATGGTTGCCCTTCACCCCCAACCGCCATTTCCGCCAAGACCCGCGTGTGCTGGTGGCTGCAGATGGCATGCACTTTACTACGCACGATGGCAAAAAAGTGCTCGATGGCATCAGCAGCTTGTGGTGCGTGGGCGCAGGGCATAACCGCAAGCCAATCAACGAAGCGATTAAAAAGCAGCTGGACACGCTGGACTACGCCACCGCCTTTAACGCCAGTAACGACCAGGCCTTTAAAGCTGCCGAGATGATTGCCCATATGGCACCGGGCGATTTGAACAAAGTGCTGTTTTGCAACTCGGGCTCAGAGGCTGCTGACACGTCGATGAAAGTGGCGCTGGCCTACCACCGTGCGCGCGGCGAGGGCCACCGCAACGTGTTCATTGGCCGCGAGCGCGGCTACCACGGCGTAGGCTTTGGTGGCATGAGCGTGGGCGGCATTCCGGCTAACCGCAAGGTATACGGCACAGCGCTGCTGCCGCGTGTGGACCACATGCGCTTTATCCACGACCCGGTGAACCACGCTTACATCCACGGCCAAGAGCCTGAGTGGGCCGAGGACATTTTGCTAGAGCTAGAAAACCGCATTTTGCCGCTGCACGATGCCAGCAACGTGGCCGCCGTTATTGTCGAGCCAGTCTCTGGCAGCGCGGGCTGGTATTTGCCGCCCAAAGGTTATTTAAAACGCTTGCGCGAAATTTGCGACAAGCACGGCATTTTGTTGATTTTTGACGAAGTCATCACCGGCTTTGGCCGCTTGGGCTGCAATTTTGCGTCTGACTACTACGGCGTGGTGCCTGACATGTTGAACTTTGCCAAGTGCGTCACCAATGGCGTGATACCGCTGGGCGGCGTGATTTGCCGTGAGCATATTTACCAAGCGTTTTTAGATGGCAACGCCAAGTCGCCCGACCACGCGATTGAGCTATTTCACGGCTACACCTACAGCGGCCACCCAGTGGCCTGTGCGGCGGCCATTGCCACGCTTAAGCTGTTCAAAGAAGACAATTTGTTTGAGCGCGCAGGCCAAATGGGCACCGTGCTGGGCGACGCGATGCACAGCATGCTCAAGGGTTTGCCCAATGTCGTGAGCATTCGCACGCTGGGCTTGGCAGGTGCGGTAGAGATGAGCCCGATGCCCGGTGCACCGGGTAAGCGGGGCTACAACATCTTTTTAGACTGCTACCACCAAGGTGTGTTGGTACGCCCTGCTGGCGAGAACATAGTGCTGTGCCCGCCCTACATTGTGGACAAAGGGCAAATTGACCAGATGGTGAGCACTGTGGCCGCCAGCATTAAAAAGCACGCTTAAGCCTAATTGCCCACAGTAGGCTTGCCTATTTTTTGCATCTGCTGCTTAAACTGCGCACAGTAATCGGTGCCCGTGGCCTCTTGCGGCCACTGGGTAATTTGCAGGCTCGCTGAGGGCTTGTTTTTTAAAATATGAAACGGCACGGCCAGTTGCGCGTCCACATGCCCGTTGCCCGCTATCAGCACCACTGTTTTACCTTGCGCGTTAGTTGTCATCATCTCCCCCAGCATCACTTTGGCCATTGTCAGGTCGCGCGCCACCTGCACCCGCGCCATGGGCGCCAGCTGAGAGGCGGGCAACATGTCGCAATGGCCTGTGCGAATTGCGTCTAATTGACGTTGCCACAGCGCTGGGGTCAACATGCTGTCGTATGCAGCAGATTGCATAACGTCCTTGAAGCTAGCTTGGGGCAAGTTGCCACCCACCACAGGCGCGCCTGCACGCACAGCCGCCATCACAGCGCCTTGGTAGTTGGCCCAAGGCCAAGCGGCTTCGCGCCAGCGTAAAGTAGTTTGCACCTGTTGCTCAGTGGCATGGCTGCTTAGCTTGTGCGTGCTTACAAGCTCATCCACCATTTCTAGCACCAGTGCAGCTAAGCGGCCTTGCGTGGCTAAATCTTGCACTGCCTGCGCGTGTAAGCGGGGATGGTTGGGCGCATCGTGCTGTTCGCCTAAAAGCAGCAGCTTAGGTTGCGACGACTGCTGCTGGGCGTCGTCACTGGGTTTTTGTTGGGGCTGCAGTTGCGCAGTGTTGCATCCAGCAAGCACTGCGCATGCCAGCGCAGCGCTGCAGTGCATCCACTTTAAATGCATGTCGCTTAATAACATGGGTAGAAGGTATCGCGCCCATGCACTTATCAGTATAAAACTGTCAGTGCAAAATAACTGGGTTTTGCGCTAACTGGGCGTAGCACTCTAAGGTGTCTTCAACTTCGTCTTGCGTGGGCGTGTTGGCCTGCCAAGCGTTGATTTGTTGCTGAAACAGCTCAGCCCACGAACCATCCAAGTACACCTCTTTGCCAG
>JANOSN010000055.1:0-6372 GCA_031415895.1 Polaromonas sp.
GCTCTAGATTAAAAACTCTTTAGGAGCGCACCATGAACCCACGTTTTACCCAAATTGCCCAGACCGTAAGCACCGCGTTCACCAAAGCTTTTAGCAAAACCGCTGCGGGCGTCAAAACCACTGGCCAAAAAACCGCTAAAGGCGTAGCCAGCGCACGCAACATGCTGTTAGCCACAGCAGCTATCGGCGCAGCAGGCTATGTGGTGTGGACCAACCCACCCATTCACAATATAGCGCGCGGTGATGTAGCTATTCGTACCAACCAACTCACCGGTAGCTTTGACGAGTTTCGCGATGGCAGCATGGTGTTACTACCCGGCCTGCACGAGGTGCGCACCTTCTCGCTGCGTGATCAGGTGTACCAGCCTGCTGAAGGCAGCAAGGCCAACGGCGGCGGCGCGTTTCAGTCAGTTGAAGGTATGTCACTCGGCGTAGACCTGACAGTGCGCTACGCGCTAGATGGCAGCAAGTTAGGTGTCATGTCTAAAAACCTGCCAGACGATATTGCCAGCCAAGTGGTGCAGCCTGTGGTGCAAGGTGTGATCTACAAAATATTGGCTCACTACACCGTGCGTGAGATTTTTTCTAGCAAACGCGCTGAAATTCAACAATCCATTGAAGCCGAGCTGAAACCCAAGTTAGCTGCCGATGGTGTGGTGCTGCGCACCGTGCAAATCGGCAAAATTGACCTGCCCGAAGACTATCGCCGCGGCATGGACAAACTGCTATCAGCTGAGCTAGAGACCGAAAAAATGCGCTACACCCTGGCGCTGAAAGAAAAGCGTGTCAAAGAAACCGAGCTGGACGCGCAAGCTGAGAAGGTACGCCGCGAGACCAATGCCGAAGCCGCTGGCAACGAACAAGTGATCGCTGCCAAGGCGCAAGCTGAAGCCATGAAGCACGTCATCCCCTTCAAGCAAAAGCAAATCGAGCAGCGCCAGCTAGAAGCCGAAGCCGATAAACAATCGCGCATTCGCACTGCAGAAGGCAGCGCGCAGGCACGCCGCATTGAAGCCTCTGGCGAAGCCGATTCACGCCAAAAGCTGGCTGATGCCGAAGCCTACCGCATAGACAAAGTAGGCAAGATCAACAGCGAGCAAATGGCGCGTGAAGGTGTGCTCATCAGCAAGCACCCACTGTTGATTCAAAAAACCATGGCCGACAAACTGAGCGACAAGATCACCGTGATCATCGCGCCCCCTTCTACCAGCGGCGGTTTCATCGCAGCAGGCTTGCTAGGCGGTGCACCCAAGGCCGATGCCGATCGCGTAACTGCCAAGGCTGAACAAAGCAACGAAGAACAAAACACAGAAGAGGCTAAATAACATGATCACCGCCACGCTCCTCACCCTAGCTATCGTCACCCAAGACCAAGCCAGCTTGCGCGCTGCCCCGCGCGACTCTGCCGTGCAACAAGCCGCGCTGTGGCAGGGCGACACGCTAGAGATTCGCGGCCAGCGCATGGACTATTTGCAGGTGTATGACCATCGCCGCGAGCGCGCTGGCTACATCCACACCAGTCAAGTGCGCATGCTGTCTACCAAACCCGCCGATGCGCCCGAGCTGTTGACCGTAGTGCGCTTTTTGCAGGGTAGCCCCGGTGCTGAGGCCTTGGGCATTGGCTACACTGCTGCATATTTAAAGGCTGCCCCCGCTGAGACGATTGGCGCAGAAGCCTTTGACGCACTGGGCACCATGGCCGAGCGTTTGGCCCGCCGCGCGTCCATGAAGCATGGCAAGTTCACCAGCGACGTGATATCAGCCCACATCGAAGTGGCTGCGTTCTATGGTATGACATTCAAAGGCTACGAGCAGGGTGGCGCCATGCAGCTGTGCTACAACGGCGAAGCCTACCGCCGCGTGTTGGCCCTGCCATCTGACGCAGAGCAGCGCGCCCGCGCCGCACTGGCCGTCACGCGCCACGACTGCATGGCCGTTGATATGCACCCGCAAGAGCGCTTGGTGCACGACCAGTGGCGCGCTGAGGTTTTAGACAAAGTGACCGCAGCGCAGTTTGCCCAGTTATCTGAACTAGATAAAAACCGCCTGCGCTTACGCCGTGCAGGCGTATCAGCCAGCTTGGCTTTTCAGCAAGCCCGCCGCATGCAAGTGCCCACCGCCACCGCGCAGCGCGCCCTCAGCGAGCTGGCCACAGTCAACAAAGCCGAGCTAACCGACAACGACAGCCAAGAATACAGCGACACCGCCATCCGCGTAGGCGCATCGCGCTGGGCAGCAGAGACCGTGCAACCCATGCTAGCCAAGCTAACATTAACGACGCAAGCAGGCCAAACCGGTGAAACTTGCGTAGCCCTGTTTGAAAACAAAGCCGACGGCAAACCCGGCAAAGACCCTGTAGCCAAACGCTGCACCTACGGCATTGTGTGGACCGCCTCAGCCAGCGCGCAGCCCAATGGCCAATCCTTGGCACTGGCAGTGCAGCCGCTAGACACGTGGCGCGAGCTGTGGGTGTTTCGCAAAACTGCCGACCAATGGACCATCGAAGTATTGCCTCCCGCCAGCAGCAACCCCGAGCTAGGCTACGTAGAGTTTGCAGGCTGGGTGCCCGGCGGCCAACAAATGCTGATGGCGCGCGAGACACGCATCGCAGGCCGCATGAAACGCAGCTTTGAAGTAGCGCGCATGGACACACTAACCACCGAGAAGCAAGCCAGCGACTCCGGTCTGCTGGTAGCTTTTGGTAAATGGCAAGACCCTAACTGGAAGCGGCAAACTGTGAGCTTGCGTTAAATCTCAGATGCGCCTAAATTGCTATGTATAAAATAGCTAGTTGAGCAGTATTTGCGAGGACTAAAGTGCATTACGACCAATTAAGATTAAGTTTGCGATGTGAAGTAGCGCAGTCTCGCAGGTACAAATTAATGAGGCTCTGGTACGGGATGCCAGCTTCTTGCGATATCGATTTAAAGTAGCCTATAGATTCTTCATCTAGTCGAATGGTAATTTGCTTTTTAAGTTGAGACGCGTAAGGATTTTTTCTGGCGGTTGTAAAGTCATATTCTGTGCGCATAAGACACCTTTCATGGATAAGATTTGGACTCTTTGGGATTAGCTTTGCGGGCTGAAATGATGCGTATGACATGGTCATCAACACGATAACAATGGCACACCAGAAGCATGCGTAACGCACCACTCAAACCTAGAAGGACAAAACGATCTTCCTCTTCGGAGTGATCAGGGTCATCAATCAATTTAGCGCGCTCATCGACAAAAACTGACTTCGCCTCGTCAAAAGTGACCCCATGTTTCTTCGCATTAGCTGCGGCTTTGCGCTCATCCCATTCAAAGTTCAGGTTACTCATATTCATATCATAACTACAATGTAGTTTCGGGGCAAGCAACTAAACTAGCGACCCCAGCCTGCCAGTGGCCTTTGGTAAATGGCAAGACTCTAGCTTTAAGCGGCAAACTGTGAGCCTACGTTAAGTTTATAGAATCTTTTTATTGCTTGGAAAATTCAACGTTTGACTTAAGTTGAGCGCCGAAGGCGGGTCCGCTTGAAGGAAAGGTTGGGCATCAACTTACGCCAGCAGGCGAACTGTCCCCAATTGCGACTTTGGCAATGGCTTCTGCGTGAGCCTGCGCGCAGTCAAATATTTCAAAGTCGAAATTCTGACCCTTCTTGAAGACAAGTACTAAGTCCGTACCTGCCAACATGATCGACTCGCAGCCATATTCACTCGTCAATGTCTTGCCAGCACGCATGAATACCTCTCGATGCTCTGGAGTCGCGACTCCAGCAGCTGCCATTGAGACGTAGGCATCGTGAACTTCGAGCAAGTCGTCAACCGGAGGAATGACTTCTACACTGTCAAGCGCGCCGAAGAACCGGGATTCCATCACCGTACGGGTTCCAAGCAACCCAACCTTCTTGAAGCCACGCTGTTTCATTTCAATCTTTACTACATCGAGTAAGTCGACTACGGGAACCGGAGACAACCTCTTAAAGGCATCAATGCAGAAGTGTCCACCGATCGAAGTGACGGCAACTTGCTCAATGCCTGATCGCTGCAATCTGTCGGTTAACTGTCGATAGATTTCGACCTGATCATCTATATTTCCCTCGGCCTGATTGCGAAGCAGCGTCGGGACATCAGCATGTGCCATTGTCAGGGTGAGATCTTGCCCAGTCCGTGCCAATGCTGAGATCAAATGACGATAATAATAGTCGGTTGCGGCAGGACCTATACCGACGATCAATCCGATGTGCATATGAAGCCTTTCAGTAATTATTGGTAGTAGCGGACGCCATGAGCTTCATTACAGTCAGTTCATCTTTTAGATCATGTGCGTATTCGTTATATGCACTATAGCCTAGGCACTGAAAAAACATACCCGCACTAGGTGAAATCTTTCGTGCGCTGACAAGGCTAGAGCTAGGGTGTATGCCTCATCGCACTCACTCTAGAACATGGTGTTCGAGTGCTTTGATTCGCTTGGCACAGCCTGCAGAACGTCCCAGTGTTCGACGATTTTTCCTTCGCTATCGAAGCGAAATATGTCTATGCCCGCCCAATCCTTGTTCTTGTCCGTAGGCCAAGTCTGATGGCAATGAAGGACGACAATACTGCCTTCGGCCACGGATCGCTTGAAGTGAACCTGCTTGTCCGGATAATCTCGCGCCATCTGTTCAAAGTACTCGACAAAGGCGGCCTTGCCATCTGCCACATGTGGGTTGTGTTGCGTATAGCTTGCTCCCACATAGCGCTCTACGGCCTCACGCGGTTTGCACTGATTGAACATTAGCTCATAGAAAGCCATCGCGTTGTTGCGGTTTTCTTCGGGGGTGCTGGGCATACGTGCTCCTTCAAGAATGCACTTAGCTTACTATAAATTTAATAGCTGCTTGAGCAGTAAATACTTGGACTACAAGCCTAAATGGCACAATAAATCATCATTTATCAGATTTGAGCGACAAAGCTAACCCATACAGCGCATTTCGCGGCTCACCCGTAATATCTGCTGCCAACTTCACCGCAGTTTTAGTCGGCAGTTCGGCCAGCAGCAGTTGCAGCACGCGCTGGCCTTGGGTGTGTGCTGCGGCCTCTGCCCTGCGAGGATGGATGACGATGGCGAATTCGCCTTGGGTGCGGTGGGGGTCGGCGGCTAGCCATGCGGTGATGCCGCTGGCGGGCACGGTGGCGATGTCTTCAAACTGTTTGGTCAGCTCGCGGCCCAGCGTGACTTGTCGGTCGCCTAATGCAGCCAGTGCCGTCGCCAAGGCCTCGATGCGGTGCGGTGCTTCTAGCAGCACCACGGCGCGGGGCTCGGTGGCGATGGTGGCTACTTGGGCTTCGCGTTCTTTGGCTTTGGTGGACAAAAAGCCCTGAAAAATATACATGCCTGTGTCGTCCGCTATGCCCGCCACGCTCAGCAACGCCGTCACGCTGCTGGCACCGGGCAGGGGCAGCACGCGCAGGCCTGCGGCGCGCACGTCGGCACACAGGCGCGCGCCGGGGTCGCTCACGGCGGGTGTGCCTGCGTCGCTTACATACGCTATGCGCTCGCCTGCACGCAGGCGGGTGATGATGAGTTGCGCTGCTTCGCGTTCGTTGTGTTCATGCGCTGCCAGCAGCGGCTTGGTGATGCCGTACACGCGCAGCATGGCTTGGGTGTGGCGGGTGTCTTCGCAGGCAATCGCATCGACCAAGCCCAGCACATGCAGGGCGCGCAAGGTGATGTCGGCTAAGTTGCCAATGGGCGTGGCCACCACGTACAACGCGCCTTGCGGGTAGTGCTGCTGCCCGGCTGCGGCTTGGGCGGCAGAGACTGCGCTGCTGTAGGATGTGGTGCTATACGATGTCGTTGGTGTTGATGCGTTCAAAACGTGTCCTGTGCTAGTTGCCCGTTGATTTATAAAGCCCATATCAAACAATACTATGTTGTCTGCAAGCCCCAAGCTAAACCCCAAGCCGAACCCAAGCATAACCACAAAACCCATCAGTGCACCCACTACCAAAAAGGTGGGCGATGCGGGTGAAGACGCGGCGTTAGATTATCTTCAAAAGCAGGGCTTGCAACTGGTAGTGCGTAATTTTGCAACACCGGGGCGCGGCGGCGGCGAGGTAGATTTGATCATGCGCTCGCCTGATGGCACGCTGGTGTTTGTAGAAGTGCGAAAACGCAAAAGTGCATCGCACGGTGGTGCAGCAGCCAGTATTAGTTTTACCAAGCAGCGGCGTATTGTGTTTGCGGCGCGGCACTATATCTCTAGGTTAGCCCGGTTGCCGCCTTGCCGGTTTGACGTGATCGCTATCGAGGGCACTGGGGATGAGCAGCGTGTCGAATGGTTACGGGGGGCGTTTGATGCGGCTTAACTTTTTAGCTTTTGTACTGGCCCCGGCGCTTGGC
>JANOSN010000056.1:0-8552 GCA_031415895.1 Polaromonas sp.
TGTCTGTCATCGACTTAACTGTAGAGCTGGTGAAAGAAGCCAGCTACGCTGAGATTTGTGCCGAAATGAAAGCGCAAAGCTTGGGCGCGATGAAAGGCGTGTTGGGCTACACCGAAGACAAAGTAGTAGCCAGCGACTTTAGAGGGGAGACCTGCACTAGCGTGTTTGACGCTGACGCTGGCATTGCGCTGGACAGCACTTTTGTGAAAGTGGTGAGCTGGTATGACAACGAATGGGGCTACAGTAACAAAACGCTAGAGATGGTGCGCGTGGTCGCTAGCAAATAGTTTTGAAGTTAGCAGATAAATTTGCTATATTTTTTGCAGCAAATTTGCCAGCTCAACTGCGGACTTGACCCCCATTTTGTCAAACACACGAGCACGGTGCACTTCCACCGTGCGCACACTGATGGATAGTTGGTCTGCAATCAGTTTATTAGGCAGGCCTTGCACCACCAGTTGCAAGACATCGCGCTCACGCTCAGTCAACTCGCTGTGGCGCTGGCGAACAGCTTGAACATCTTTCTGGGCCAGCACCACCCTAGCACTTGCAGCCAACGCCTGTTCTACCCGGTCAACCAAGGCATTATCAGAAAATGGTTTTTCACAAAAATCAAACGCGCCGCGTTTTACGGTGTCTACTGCTGTGGGCACATCGGCATGCCCTGTGAGAAAGATCACAGGCAATGCGCTAGCCCACGATTTGGTTTGGATGATGTCAAACAACGCTAAACCACTCATGCCGGGCATACGCACATCTAGCAATAAGCAACTCGGTTGGTGCGGGCTAAAGTGGTTTGCCGCCTCAACTAAAAAAGACTCGCCACTGGCAAACAAAACATAAGGCAGATGCCGCGAACGCAGTAACCAGCCCAGGGCATCGCGCACACTGGCATCATCGTCTACAACATATACGGTTGCATCTAATAGTGGTTGCATAGTCAGCTCTTAAACAATTT
Organism: Polaromonas sp.; assembly: GCA_031415895.1. Lineage (GTDB taxonomy): Bacteria > Pseudomonadota > Gammaproteobacteria > Burkholderiales > Burkholderiaceae_C > JAAFIP01. The sequence goes on from JANOSN010000056.1 coordinate 959, forward strand.
TTGTACGTTTGCAGCAATTAGATCACGGCTTGCGGCAGCGTGAATTTAAACACTGTGCCGCGCGGCAGGTTAGGCTCAAACGTTAAAAATCCGCCGTGCTGCTCCACCACGGTGCGGCAGAGGCTTAAACCTAGCCCCATACCCTCGGGTTTAGTAGTGAAAAACGGCGTAAACAATTGACTAGCAGTAGATTCATCAATGCCAGCGCCCTGGTCTGTCACTGAAAACTCAATCCAACGCCCTGCGTGGTCGGCCGATGGCATGATCGCCCGCGCGGCAAGAACCAAAACGCGCTGATGAATAGGTGCACCATCCATAGCTTGCATGGCGTTACGCGCCAGATTCAGTAGCACCTGTTCGACCATAGTGCGATCACATTGCACCTGCGCAATAGGTGTTGGGCAATTCACCTGCACATTCACACCCAGTTTACGCGCCTGCAAACTTACCAGCGGCATGATGGCATCAAACAAAACATTGGGTGAAGCAGCTTCGTGGGTTTGGTCACGCCGGCGCACAAAGTCGTGCACAGACTTAATGATCTTGCCCGCGCGCTCAGCCTGTTCACTGATGCGCTGCATCGCGTGCTGCATGTCTTGCGGGCTCAGAGAACTACCGCCGCCAAGCATATTGAGTGAACCTGTGGCGTAGCTGGATATCGCAGCCAATGGCTGGTTTAGCTCATGGCTCATTAATGACGCCATCTCCCCCATCATGGCTAAGCGCGCGCTGGCCTGCAAACGCTCTTGGCTAGCGCGTGACTGATCTTCCATGCGCCGTTGATCGGTCATGTCTAGCACCGCACTCATCCAACCGGTTTGCACCTGCGTCGCATTAATCAGCGGTGCCTCAATGATTAAAACTGGAAAGCGCTTGCCGTCTTTGCGTATAAACACTGACTCAAAACCTTCTCGCGTTGGCAATTGGCCTGACAAGCGCACCGTCTGGCGCTGTAGGTACTCATCAGCTAATTCTGGTGGCCAATAGGGCATAGGTGACGTTACGCCTACCAATTCAGCGGCGCTAAAGCCTGTCATCTGGCAAAAAGCAGGGTTCACATAGGTGATGCGCCCCTGCAGATCTCGTGCGCGCATGCCTGTGACCAATGAGTCCTCCATGGCTTTGCGAAAAGCCAGCGCCTCGGCTAAGTCACGTTCTGCACGCAAGCGTTTGCCTACGTCTTTGCCTAGCAGCACCAGCACAGAAGCAAGCGCCAGGGTCATTAAAGTGACCAATGCTGTAAGCACATTGGGAAATAAATCAGGTGCTGCACGCCAGCTGTCTACACGCAGCACCAAGGTGTTGCCAGGTAAATCCAGTAAATGCGTAGCGCTAAAAATGCGCGAGCCACGTCTTACAGCGCCCTGTATGGCAAGCCGTGTGCCATCAGCCTCTGTGATGGATACATCTTGGCTGCGCGAAATTTGCTTATTCACAAACTCGGTGAGCATGCTTTGCAAGGTATAGGTGACTACAAGAAAACCACTTTTTTGTCCCGCTGCGCTTAACGGCAAACACATCTCAATCAGCTCTAGCCCCAAGCCTTCGGACAGCGGCTGAAAATGGCTGGGTGAATATGCTGGCGCACTGCTACGCCTTGCGCTGTCGCAGGCAGCCTGCACTTCAGCTTGTGTGTTTGTGCGTGTGATCGTAGAAAATAAATTGCCTTGGTAAGGCGACTCGGCCGCAACGCGCACGGCATATTGGTTATCACGTAACTCAATGCGCACTATTTCGCGGTGTGCACGCAGCACGGCCAGGGCGTCTTGCTGCCAGGCGTTAGGCTGATCTTGCGCCACCGGCAGGGCTTGAAGATTTTGAATATTACGCGTGAGGGCAGACCGAATATCGCTGACTGCATCAGCAGCATCGCGCTCAATGCGCAGTTGTACTTGGCTTACTTCATAGCGCCCGGCCAACCACACCAGCGTGGCCAATAAAGCAGCGACCAGTGCGATCAAGGCTGCCAGCAAAAAAGTCCTGCGCGTAAACACTAAGCGCCATGATAGGCCCATAGGCCAAACTGCACGCACCGATTTCATGCGCTCATATCAGTGGTGGGTGGCAACTGTTTGCGATGTGTCAACATGGGTAAATGCTTGCGCAATTCCTGCAGTCTGTCCCAGGACAGGTCTGCTAGCACTAGGCCGGAGCCTTGTGCACACTGCCCAAGCACTCGACCCCATCCATCAATCAACATGGTGTGCCCCCAAGTGGTACGCCCGTTAACGTGATGCCCGCCCTGCGCAGCAGCAGCAACGTAGGCTAGGTTTTCTATAGCGCGAGCCCGCAATAAAACCTCCCAATGGGCTTGTCCAGTGGTGTAGGTAAAGGCACTGGGCACCAACAGCAAGTCAGCTTGCAAAGCAGCGTACAGTGCGGCAAAGCGCAGGTCATAGCACACGCTCAGACCTACGCGCCAAGTGTGACCATCGCGCGAAGCCACATCAAAGCATACAGGGGTAGTGCCAGGTTCTAGTACGCGTGATTCGTCATAACTTTCTTTGCCGTTGTCATAGGCAAATAAATGAATTTTGTCGTAGCGCGCTGCTTGATTGCCCTGAGGGTTAAACACTAAGCAGCTGTTGCGCACACGATCAGGTGTATCTGTAGATAAAGGTAAAGTTCCGCCGACAATCCATAGCTTGTAGTGTGCGGCCATGGTCGCTAAAAACTGCTGGATTGGCCCGTCACCTACGCGTTCTTGGACAGCAAGCTTGTCACTGTCTTTGTAGCCTAGTAGGCAAAAATACTCCGGCAGAACTACCAACTCTGCGCCTTGCTCTGCAGCCTGGACAATTAAGGCCTGAGCTGCTTGCAAGTTGTTTTGCACTTGCGCATCAGAAACCATTTGGATAGCGGCGACTTGCATGATTATTATTGTGACTCGCTAGGGGGTTTGTTCGTATTTGCAGCTTTACGGTCAATTTTAGTTACTTTGCGGTCAGCCCAGGGGCCCTCAATGCGGTACTCGAACGTAGCCGCCTCCAGCAAAGGCCTGCGCAAAATTAGCTGCGCTAGAAATGTGCCTATGCCTATTGCAGGATTGATAATCGTCGCTACCAACGAGGCGGTGCCAGCATTGAGCTCGGGCACCACGACTACTTTGATATCTTGTGTGGCCTTAGCAATGTCAGCGGTACCCTCTATGAGCACAGCGGCGTTTACGCCCTTCATTTGCATATTATTTGTGATCGCCACCCCTTGCTCGATTTTTACATCGCCGCGCACAAAATCAAACGAAAATCCTTCGGTAAATACATCCCGAAAATCTAAAGATAAGCGACGCGGCAATGACTGTAGGCTCAGCACACCAATCAACTTGGCGATGCCAGGGTCGGCCTGCAGAAACTGACCTTCTTCTATATTGACATTAAAGTTACCGTTCATGCTGGGGAAATCCAGCGCGAGCGGTGAGCCTAGCCAAGCGACTTGGCCCTCCATTTTGCCTTTGCCTTTTGCAATGACCTTTTGCATACCAAACCGTTCTAGCAATTTACCCGAATCTGCAATGTCCAGCTTAAAATTCATGACAGTACGGCGACGTTGGTTCAGGGGCGCGCCTTGCGCACCAGCAGCAGAACCTATAGCGACCCAGTTGCCAGTAGCCGCAAACTGCGCTTCTGGCAATGTTACATTCAATTTATTCAAGCGCCACTCACGCACAGCGCTATCACGTGCCAGCGCACCAGCCCCTTGGTTAGTAGCTTCAATTTCTACGCGCCCTAATTTTTTACCTAATAATTCAAAATCTTCCACTACGATGTCTAGCGCCGGGATGGCATTAGGCTGGCTAGCTAATGCAGTTTCTAAATCTGTCGCCGCAGATTGCGCCAAGTTCAGACGCGCTAATCGTGCATATATACGGCCCAAGCTGGCTCCACTGGGTTGACGATATTCAAGATAACCATTGAGCTCGCGGGCGTCTAAGTTGGCACGCCAATTAATGCCCTCGCGCGAGCCACCCACGACTACGTTATTCAATGTTCTTCCGGCCAACGTAAGCTCGCGCGCGCGCACGGCAATGACGCTAGGCAGATAACCGTTGAGCGCAGAACTGTTAGCTGCCGTTGCAAAGGTTGTGGTGGACGCTGCTACGTTTGGGGCATTTACTTCTGGGCCGCCAGCGCTGGCGGTACTCGCCAGCACTTTTTGCCATGCATCGGCATTCACCTGCGAAAAATTAATGTTAGCAATGACTTGGCCATCGCTAGGTGTGGCAGATTCACCCTGAGATAGCCCTACACCAATCCCTCCGCGCACGACCCTCACTTCAGGACCAGAGACATCGCGCACATACATAATATTTGCAATGGCGCCTAGATCTACGTTGATGTAGTCTTGCAGTTTTTGTCCAGGTGCTAACGACTCACGCACCAGCGCATTGTCGTAGCGCAATGCTAAGCTGGTGTCGGCAGTTTTTGCCAATGGCGGCGGCAAGTTCACAGCCATACCCACCAAGTCACTAGTGATCGCCAGCTCTGGAATACCACGGCGAAATGCCAATGTGGCGGTATAGGCTGTGCTGCCTGTTAAATGCTGACCTAAGCGTGAGGCAAACCCCAATTCTTTAGCTTGACGCAAACTGTCTGCAGCTATGCTGCCCTGCGCGCGAAACACCAAACCAGCTTCGTCTGGCCCTGCGTTAGCACGTGAGCCACCCTCTAAGCGCACATCTCCACCTAGCATACGGGCTTGTACATCTTTGATACCAAAACCTGTTTCGCTAAAATTGATTGTGCCCCGAGCGTTAGCCAGTTTGGGGGTTTCAGGCGTAATCTGAACGTCATTGCCTGCCAACGTCACGCTGCCTGTCACTTTACTTTTTTCAATATTGTTAAGTGGCAAACTCAAACGCACTTTGACTTCTGCATTGCCATTGACTGATGCCTTAGATAAACTTTGGCTAGTAATGTTAAGCAAAGGCGTGGTGTTAACCAAGCCTACGACATCAGACAACGCACCGCGTGCATCGGCATTAACCAATACAGTGGTCACACTAGCGCCTAAGTCGGGTATGCGGGCCTCTGCCTTGGTGATTTGCAAGCTGTTAGTTCCTAGTCGCCCTGAAGCGCCGTTAACTGACATGGATAGCCTGTCGAACACCAGCTCACCGCTGACCTGTGCAAGCGGTGGCCAAGTCAACGTGCTGGTACCTTGCAGTGACGTTGGCATATAAGCAAAAAAAGTATTATCAATTTGCGCAACGATACGAAACTCACCCATCTTCGGGTCTGCAAAAGGCATGTCAAACAAGTCGCCTTTGATATTGAATGTACCCTTGTTGATATTGCCTTGTTGCACCGCATCGCGCACATAGTCGCGGGTAAATTGTGATAGCGCCAAAGGCAAGTAGCGATAGACCTTAGTGCCATTAGCACGCGATAGATTGCCTTGTAAATCCAACACACCCGGAAAGCGCGATTTAGATCGGCTCTTGCCAGGGTCCGACGTATGCCAATGCACTTTAGCGCCACCCTGTCCGTCGAGATTACTAAAGCTGAGGTTATCCAGTTTCACTTCGATCTTCTCGCCTTGTATAGTCCACTTAGCGTCGGTTTTCAGGCTGTCTAATAAAATTGTCGGGTCTTCAAAAGCACCTGGCAGGACCACCTCTCCTTTGGTAATGGCCACAGTAGCCTGCCCACCTTGCTGGTTCAGCTTAAATTCAATCGTCGCGCCACGCACACCTGGCCTAGATGCAATGGCGGCCAAGGTTTGGCTGCTGTTAGATGCGCTAGATGCTGCGGAAGGTTTACCAAGTGCTGGCGCGATGCCAAGATTTCTAACTTTGCCTTGCGCTTCGTAGCTGGTGGGTGCGCTGACATGGCCTTTCCATGAGGCGCGCACTACATCTACCGAGCCTTGCGGCGCTAGGCTGCGAATCAGGCTATGGGTAGCAGTGCCAAAGGGCAGTCGATCTGCGATTTGTGACAAGGCCGACAAATCAAGCTTGTCGGCATTAAGCTCTCCTAGACCTTGTTTGCCGACGTTGTGCCCAGTTTGTAAATAGCTAAGATTGCCACCAGGCCAAACGATACCTTCTTGGGTTTTAAAAGCCAAGCCCTCGGTGGCAATGCGCACACCACCGTCGACCGTCTGGCCAGATATACGACCACTGATGGAGGGCATAACCAAAGGCTTCAAATCGCGACCCAAGGTCACCTGCACGTCAGACAAGGCCATATCTGCTGTGCCCTGAGTCCACTCACCTTGGGCTAAAGTAGCCCATGCACGCAATGCGCCCTGGCCTCGCGCTACATCCACATCAAACTGAGCATAGGGCCTGAGTTGCGACACATCCACCCGCGCAAAGTCAGCATGCAGTTGGCCATCCCATTGCCGCCATTGGCCGCTTTTTGACGACAACATGGGGCTGCGCATATCTGCCACCACACTGAATCGGTCCCCCCACCCCGTTGGCGGTGTGGCGTCTATGCGCAAAGCGTGTTTGCGTCCGGGGTTGCGCAAAACCATATCCACTTGGGTCAGTTGCAGTGGCGCTAAGTTGCGCAGCTCGTCAGTCCAGCGCACTGTGCCCGCGCGTATGGCAAGCTCGCGCTGCGAAAAAATCCAATCTGCAGCAGGATTTGATTTCTCGTCTTGGGCTATTTGGTCAGGCAGGGCAAAGCCACCCACCTCAATGCGGCCTTGTGCATTACGGCGCACATCTAACGCAGGTTGCTCCACCACCACTTGCTCGAACCCTAATTGCAGTAGCGATCGCGGTGACAAAGTAGCTATGACTTTATTGAGCACTAAAGCATCGCGGCCAGCTGCATCTTTTAGACGCACATCGGTAAATTCAAATGCCGGGGCCAATAGATTGAATTGGGCGGTAATGTTGCCAATTTGCACTGGCACCCCCAGCGCTTTAGTCAACTGGTTTTCTAGGCTTGGGCGAAGATCGCCGATTCGCGGCACAATCAGACCATGAAGTGCCCCCCACGCAAGGGCAAACAGCAACGCAGCGATCACGCACGGCCACCACAGCAGAGCAATCACTGCATGGATAAAGCGCAACCAGCGCGAAGGCCCGATGACTGGCATGGGTTGCACGCCAGGTGCTGTTGGGGGGGGTGATAACAATAATTCGGACATAAAGTTGATGGTTGGAATTATGACCCCTAGCGACCAGCTCAGTTCTGGGCTGGAGTGTGAAGTTTTGTGTGGAACGGCACAAACGCACCCCAGTTCCATGCCTCAGCCGAGTAAAGCGCTGTCTGAATACCCCCGTTATAGCCAGCGCGTACGCAGGCGATATGCTGATTGGCTGGGGTTTTTACCTGCTGGCCAAGTGACAGCGGCAGCAATTAGCCACTGCTATGCCCAGTTGCAGGCTGCCAACCTAGACACCGCCAGCGCACTACGGGTAACCCGGGCTCTGGTGCTTGAGCACTTGGTGCGGCGCGACTGCGACGAGCATTGCGGTATGGCCGAGGTAACCGCCACCATGACCGATTTGGCTGAATTTGCGCTAAACGTAGCGAATTTGCAGGTGCAAGACACACTAGATGCTGTGCATGGTGCACCTCTGGCTACTAGTGGTCAACGTGCTGTGCTGTGGACGGTAGGCATGGGCAAGTTGGGCGCA
>JANOSN010000057.1:0-3756 GCA_031415895.1 Polaromonas sp.
CATCAAACCATTTGTAAAACGGGGCATTGCTTTCGTCTAGGGTTTTGGTAAATGGCTTTGCCCAGTTCAAGTTGGCCCTGGCCAGCTTGGCCCAGTAGCCTTCAAAGTCGTCTGCGGCTTCTTTGCACATGGCGTCGTACTGCGCCATGCTGGATATGCGCGCGCCTGCGGATGCAGCGGCTAAAGGTGGAAAAACGCGGTTTTCTACCAATACGGATTCAATGGCGGTGCTCATGGTTTTGTCTCCAAACTGTTTTTAGGTTGTGGGTGTAATATCAGGGTTTGCACTTACTAGGCACTGACTTACAGCAAGCCTACTAATTTACCTCAAATCATAACTACCCCAACTTGCTATAAAGGTAGCTACTACAATTGAATTGCGCAGTTTTAATTTCAAATTCTGCATTCAAGTCGCATCCAACTCACCGCTTAACTGCCAAAATTTTTAATGTCTAAACCTACCTCTGCCTCTACTAAAACACCCCGCCCGATGAATGCACTGTCTGGCCTTATTTTTGGCAGCCGATGGCTGCAAATGCCGCTGTACTTGGGCCTTATCTTGGCGCAAGCGGTATACGTTTTTCATTTTGGCGTAGAGCTGTACCACCTGATTGGCGCAGCTTTTGGCAGCCAAGCTGATATTGACATATTAGTCAAAAGCAGCGGGTATGTGTCTGAGGCCAAAATCACTGGGCTGAATGAAACCGTCATCATGCTGGTGGTGCTGGCGCTGATTGACGTGGTGATGATTTCTAACCTGTTGATCATGGTGATTGTGGGCGGCTACGAAACTTTTGTGAGCCGCATGAACCTAGAAGACCACCCCGACCAGCCCGAGTGGCTTAGCCATGTGAATGCAAGTGTACTGAAGGTCAAGCTGGCCACTGCCATTATTGGTATATCGTCAATCCATTTACTTAAAACTTTTATCAACGCCAACAACTACACTGAAAAAGTGCTGATGTACCAAACCATCATTCACATCGTGTTTTTGTTAAGTGCCATGGCTATTGCCTACACCGACAAACTGATGAGCCGCAGCGAGTACGAAGCTAAAAAGATTGATGGCCGCGCCAACAACGACTAAGCCCACGACAAGAAAACCCAGCCATGACCACCATCAAAGCCACCGATTTAGTTGAAACCATCAGCGCAGCGCTGCAGTTCATAAGCTACTACCACCCAGCTGACTACATTGCCCACCTGGCCCGCGCCTACGAGCGCGAGCAAGGCCCCGCAGCCAAAGACGCGATTGCGCAAATATTGACCAATAGCCGCATGAGCGCCACGGGCCATCGCCCAATCTGCCAAGACACGGGCATCGTCAACGTGTTTTTAAAAATCGGTATGGATGTGCGCTTTGAGGGCTGCGCTGCTTTTGGCCTAAAGGGTCAAGAGGGCGCGTTAGACGACGTGATCAACGAAGGCGTGCGCCGTGGCTACGACTTTGCAGAGAACAAGCTGCGTGCCTCCATAGTGGCCGACCCGCAGTTTGATCGTAAAAATACCAAAGACAACACCCCTGCGGTGATCAACATCGAGCTGGTGCCCGGCGACAAGCTGGACATTACTGTGGCTGCCAAAGGCGGCGGTAGCGAGAACAAAAGCAAGTTTGTCATGCTTAACCCATCGGACAGCTTGGTCGACTGGGTGCTAAAAACCGTACCTACCATGGGCGCAGGCTGGTGCCCACCGGGCATGCTGGGCATAGGCATTGGCGGCACTGCAGAAAAGGCCATGCTGCTGGCCAAGCAAAGCCTGATGGAAGACATCAACATGTATGAGCTGCAGGCTAAATCTTCTAGCGGCGCGGTGTTGTCTAGGGTTGAAAACTTGCGGCTAGAGTTGTATGAAAAAGTCAACGCCCTAGGCATCGGCGCGCAAGGCTTGGGCGGCTTGACCACGGTGTTAGACATCAAAATCAACATGTACCCCACGCACGCCGCAGGCAAACCCGTGGCCATGATTCCTAACTGCGCCGCCACGCGCCACGCGCATGTGGTGATGGACGGCAGCGGCGCAGCCTACCTCACGCCACCATCGCTCAGCTTATGGCCTGATGTGCACTGGGCACCCGATTACAAAAAATCAACGGCAGTTGACCTCAACACCCTCACCCCTGCGCAAGTGGCCGCCTGGACACCCGGCCAAACTTTATTGCTCAGCGGCAAAATGCTGACTGGCCGCGACGCAGCGCACAAACGCATTCAAGAGATGCTGTCTATCGGCGAGAAGCTGCCGGTTGACTTTACCAACCGCGTGATTTACTACGTTGGCCCTGTCGACCCCATCAAAGGCGAAGCCGTAGGCCCAGCAGGCCCTACCACCGCCACACGTATGGACAAATTTACTGAAATGATGTTGGCCCAAACCGGCCTGATCAGCATGATCGGCAAAGCCGAACGCGGGCCTACCGGTATAGAAGCGATCAAAAAGCACAAGTCAGCGTATTTGATGGCCGTGGGCGGCGCAGCCTACCTGGTCAGCAAAGCCATCAAAACCGCCAAAGTCGTAGGCTTTAAAGACCTGGGCATGGAAGCGATTTACGAGTTCGACGTGGTCGACATGCCAGTGACGGTAGCCGTCGACTCCCAAGGCACCAGCGTGCACAACACCGGGCCTGCCGAGTGGCAAAAGCGCATTGCGACGGGGGAGTTCAAAGGAATTGCTGTCGCGGCAAACTAACGCTGACAGGCTAAATTTCCACCTTTGGCGCGGGAAGTATCGCAAGCAAGGTGGAAACTGAATTAAATCAATGACTTACGCTGCTCCACCAGGCCGACTAGCCAACGCCCCCATCGGCGTCTTCGACTCCGGCATCGGCGGTCTGAGCATTCTCAAGGCGTTGCGCGCTGAGATGCCCGGCGAGAGTTTTGTTTACTACGCCGACAGTGCGCACAACCCCTATGGCGACAAGAGCGATGCGTTCATCATCGCCCGCTCGCGTGCCATCGCGCTGCAGCTCATTACAGACCACGCCATCAAAGCCTTGGTGGTCGCCTGCAACACCGCCACTGCCGCCGCTATCAGCACGCTGCGCGCAGAGCACCCTGGTCTGCCCATCATCGGCATCGAGCCTGCGCTCAAGCCCGCCGTGGCCATCAGCCAGTCCAAACGCATCGCCGTGCTGGCCACGCGCGGCACGCTGTGCAGCGCCAAGTTTTTAGCCCTCAAAGCCTCGCTCTCTACCCAAGCAGAGTTCATCTGCACGCCCTGCGACGGCTTGGCAGACGCCATAGAGCGCATGGCCAACCCATCCAGCGGCATCGACGCCACTCAAAATACTACTAAATTAATAGCTAACTATCTAATATCCACGTCGGAAAAACACCATTTTGGACACCTAAAAGACCCTATCGACACACTGGTACTGGGTTGTACACATTACCCGCTGCTGCTAGCCGAGTTTCGCAAGCAAGTAGGCGGCAGTGTGCACATTGTGGACAACGGCCAAGCCGTAGCGCGGCGCGTGGCGCAGTGCATGACATCAGCCGAGCCGGGTCAGCCGGTTGGCATGAAGCTGCTCAGCAGCGGCGCACAGCAACACTTGGCACTGGCTGCAGCGCGATGGTTAGGTGCTTAGCCTTTTACGGCATCTAGCTGCCCGCTGCACTTAGCTTTTTGGGCAGTCGTCGCCTGCCCTGAGGGGGGTCTTGGGTGTGGATGATGAGAGCAGAGAATCCAGCGCGGATCCGTTGCGCACTAAGCGCACGTGGAATGTGTCAGCACGAAAGCTGTTGAGGACTGCACCGTAAG
>JANOSN010000058.1:0-1493 GCA_031415895.1 Polaromonas sp.
AGCTGCCGCAGTAGGCCAGGTACGGGCGGGCTTCGGGCAGGTCGTTGCTCAGCGCCATGATGCTGGGGGGTGGCGGCTGGTCAAAATAAAGCTCGCCGTAGGGGTCGTCTTCTACCACCAGCACTTTGTATTGCGCGGCCAGTTGCAATATTTTTTGGCGGCGCGCAAGCGGCATCATCGCACCGCTGGGGTTGCCAAACGTAGGGATGAGGTACACGAGCTTGGGCTTATGCTCCACGATGAGTTTTTCTAGCTGGTCTACCTGCACGCCGCCTGAGTCGATGGGGGCGCTGATCAGGTTAGCGCCATACAGCCTGAAGCACTGAATAGTGGCTAAAAACGTGGGCCCTTCGACAATCACGTTGTCGCCAGGGCTGATCATGGTGGTGGCTATCAGGTCTAGGGCTTGCTGGCTGCCGGTGGTGGTGATCAAACCGTCAGATTTAACAGTAATGCCTTTGGCGGCCATCAGCTCAACAATGCCCTCTTTAAGCGGGCCCCAGCCCTCGGTGGGGCCGTATTGCAGCACGGCTTTAGCGCCCCACTGGCCTTCGTCGTGCAGGGCTTTAGAGGTGGCCTCGCGCACGCCTTCAAGGTCAAACAAATCAGGGTCCGGAAAGCCGCCTGCAAAGCTGATGATGCCGGGGCGGCCCAAGAGCTTGAAGATTTCGCGGATGGCCGAGGTGCTGACGTTGTCCAGGCGGGAGGCAAATTGAAGTTGGGTCATGGTGGGGTTGACTTGATTTAGTGTTAAAAAAGCTGTTTACCATTGTCGCAAGTTATTAGGCTATTTTTTGATTGCGGGCTTTGACATGGGCAGCCAAAGCAAAATTTAAGCTCAGGTAAATCCTACGTAAAGCAACTTTAAAACGCGGTTAAAAAGCGTATTTCCCGTTGCTTTGAGGCTGGCTTGGCAGTAAGCTTTAGCGAATATTTAACTGAAGGATGTTTTCTATGTCAAATTTAACCTACGCACGGCTGACGGCGCAAGATTTTGACCAAGAACTGTTAGTGCTGTTTGATGCCTATGTGCACGGCGGTATTGACCGGCGCGGTTTTTTACGCGGCGCTGAAAAGTTTGCCAAGGCGGGCGTTACGGCTGCAGGCCTGCTGGCCGCGCTAAGCCCTGACTTTGCACGTGGCCAGGTGGTGCCTAAAGACGATAAACGTTTAAAAATTGAAACGCTCAGCTTTGAATCACCCCAAGGCACGGGCACGGTGAAGGGCTATCTGGCCCGCCCAGCCAGCGCGGGCACGGCCAAACTGCCGACCATTTTGGTGGTGCACGAAAACCGTGGCCTGAACCCGCATATTGAAGACATTACCCGCCGCATTGCGCTAGACGGCTACATGGCGTTTGCGCCCGACGCGCTCACCCCGCTGGGCGGCTACCCGGGTGATGAAGACAAAGCACGCGAGGCGTTTGCCAAGCTAGACCAAACCAAAACCCGTGAAGACTTTGTAGCGGCTATGGGCTGGCTGAAAGCTCGGCC
>JANOSN010000059.1:0-5100 GCA_031415895.1 Polaromonas sp.
CCGCTGGGCTGCTGCTTCATGCCCACGATGTCGCCGATGACGTCGGGCATGGTAGCCAGCTGCTCGCAGCCTTGTGCGCAAACGTCAAGCACTTGGGGCGTGAGCTTAAGGCGATCGACCATAGGCGCGGCCAAGCCAGCGGCTACGGCGCGTTGCAGGTCTTTGGCGTTATCGGCTTGCAATGCTGCAGTGTTGTCGCGCAGCAAACGCGCCAGGGTGCGCAGGGCGTTGGATTTGTCACTGGACGCAGCGCGCGCCATGTGCGCACTGGCGGTCTTAGCCTGTAGGCCCATGGCCTGCATCAGCTCGGTGGTGTTAATGGCATTCATGCGTGTATTTTCGCACTTTTGCGCTGCGCCCAAGCTGTGTGTTCAAGCTCCGCTGGGTTTCATTAAAGTGCGCACATCTAGCTCATAGTTTTTAAGCGTTTGCACTGCATTAGCGCGCTGCGCTGGTGTGGTGCTGGCGTGCACCGCAGCAAATGATTCGCAGCCCTCGCGCACCATGGTTTGTGCGTAGGTACGGTAAGCCGCATCAGGTGAATTCAGGCTGCGTGCGATGTAGCTGCGCAGGCTGGTTTGTACTACCGGTGTAGCGGGTTTGGAGCTAGACAGGGTACGCATAAGGTCTATGCCGTCTTTTTGGCGTTGCACACGCTCTTTCAGGCTTAAGGCGGCATCAAATGTAGAGCTTTGAATAGTGCGCTCGATCACCGCAATTTGCGCGGCTTCCAGCTTGCCATAAAACCTCTCGCTACGGCTAATGGCATCTTTTAGCCGTTTGGCATTGCGCTCGGCAGGGCTTGCGCTGACATAGTTCTTGGTGAATTCTGCGTTAGTTTTTTGCTGCTTTTTTTGCATGGCAGCCAGTTGTTGCGCAGTGATAGTGGGGGCCAGCTCGGCTACGTTCGGCAAGGCTTTGTCCACCACGCTGTCTACTAAAATCGTGATCTCGTTAAACACATCACAGGCTTGAGCAGAGGTAACGTTATTGGCCATCATGCCTTGGCTTTTTTGCAGCAAGCTGGCCACCTTGGGCAGCTCGCTTTGGCGGTGCCAAGCCATCAGTCCTGCCAGCTGTTCGCGCACCACGGGGCTTTGCTGGTCGTTAAAGTCTACATAGCCGTCTAGCCACCAATAGGCCAGGTCGGGCGCTTGGTTGTACGCAATTTTGATGGCACTGCACGCGCCCAGCAGGCCGACCGCCAGCGTAGCAAGCATAATAAGCATCCAACGACGGAGTTGAACTATGGAATTGGACATTGTCATCATGGCAGCGGGTAAAGGCACCCGTATGAAAAGTAAGTTGCCTAAAGTGTTGCACAAATTGGCTGGGCGCGCTTTGTTGCACCACGTCATCGACACAGCTAGTAACTTAAAGCCGCGCAGCATGGTGGTAATTACCGGCCATGGCGCTACGCAAGTGATAGCTGCTTGCGCAATGTATTTCAAGCCCGTCAGCCTGTTCGACCTAAAATTTGTGACCCAAGAGCCTCAATTGGGCACTGGCCACGCTGTGCAACAAGCCGTGCCTGTGCTGGGGGAAACCGGTATCACCTTGATCTTAAACGGCGATGTGCCTTTGATTACCCAGGCCAGCCTGCACGCCCTGGTTGAGGCCAGCCAAGGCAAGCAATTGGCCTTATTGTCAGTGGACTATGGCGACCCTACAGGCTATGGCCGCGTGGTCAGGCGGGGTGAATTTGTGCAAGCTATCGTTGAACATAAAGACGCCACCCCCGCGCAGCGCGAAATTACCGAGTGGTACAGCGGCGTGATGGCCGCCCCTACCGTGCTGCTTAAAAAATGGCTAAGCCAGCTAGACAACAAAAACTCGCAAGGTGAGTATTACCTGACCGACATTGTCAAAATGGCTGTGAGCGACGGCACCGGCTGCGTAGCCGTCAAAACCACCGACGGCCTGCAAGTAGCAGGCGTCAACAGCCCCGTGCAACTGCAGGAGCTTGAGCGCCAATACCAACGCAGCCTGGCCTACGCGCTGATGGAGCAAGGCGTGCGCATAGCCGACGCAGCGCGCATCGACATACGCGGCAGCCTGACCTGCGGCCAAGACGTGAGCATTGATGTGAACTGCGTATTTGAAGGCACTGTCACTTTGGCTGACGACGTGAAAATTGGCGCTAACTGCCACATTGCTAACTGCGCCATTGCCGCTGGTGCGGTGATTCATCCTTTCACGCATATCGACGGCGGGCCCGTGCTTGATACTAAAAACCACGACGAAAAGCTGGGCGTGCAAGTTGGCGCAGGTGCGCTGATTGGCCCCTTTGCACGCCTGCGCCCCGGAGCGTTGCTGGGCGATGGGGTGCATATTGGCAATTTTGTGGAAGTGAAAAACTCCACCATGGCCAAGGGCGCTAAGGCTAACCATTTGGCTTACTTAGGCGATGCCACGGTCGGCGAGAGGGTGAACTACGGCGCAGGCAGCATCACGGCCAATTACGACGGTGCCAACAAACACCGCACCGTGATCGAGGCTGATGTACACATTGGCAGTAACTGCGTTTTGGTAGCGCCCGTCACTATTGGCGCAGGCGGTACGGTGGGCGGCGGCTCTACTATTACCAAAGACACCGCAGCAGGCGCCCTCAGCGTGGCACGCGGCAAGCAAACCAGCATAGCGAACTGGACTAGGCCGATTAAAACCAAAGTTTGATACCCGCAAACTAGTGTCGTTAAATTGAAAGAGGGTTTGTCAGAAACCCCACCGTCCAGTTTGGGTTTTTGCGACACGTTAGCCCAATGATCGTGAATTTAGTATCAATGCCTTAAGTTTTATCAACTTAGTCAGCTGATGCGCAGTAACACAACCTAATATAAGTGCACCAATATAGTGAAACCCTGCGCGCTAGGCCTATCCGGCATAGCTCAGGTTGCAGTATTCACGCCACTTTTCTCCAATTGTTAGCGTTGTCAATACTGCCCATGTCTACGTCACCTCCCGAACCTTTACCCGATGCCATCACCCACAACCGCTGGTTTAAGGGCTTACATACTGCCCACCAAGCCGCGTTACTGAAAGCCACGCACAGCACGGTACTGCGTGACGGCCAATTAACCATGACCCAAGGCACCCCATTGCGTAAACGCGGTGATGGGCTAATGGTGCTGCACAGCGGGTTGCTAAAAATATCGTCTAAAAATGCTGCTGGCAGTGAGGCTGTTTTGGGCTTCATACAGCCTGGCCAGTGGTTTGGCGAGCTGTCTATGTTAGATGGCCAAAACCGCGAGCGCGATGTGCGCAGCGTAGGCGTGTCTGAGGTGCTGGTGGTGGAGCCTGATACGTTTCATCGCCTGATGCAAGATGCCAGTTTTCAGGAGCAAGTGGTAGATCTGCAAAGCGCACGCACGCGGCTACTGCTGAGCTTGGTAGAAGACTTCACGCTGCGCTCGGCACGCGCACGCGCTGCACGCAGGCTGCTGATGCTAGCCTGCGACGACGATACACGCAGTGAACCCCATCGCAAAGAGTTGATCATCTCGCATGAGGCCCTAGCCTCAATGCTGGGCATGACGCGCCAAACACTGGCACTACAACTCAAAGCCTTGACCGAAGCTGGTGCCATCATCCAAGGCTATGGCCGTATCGTAGTGTCATCCATGCCCTTGCTCATAGCAGAAGCCGCAGGTGCTTAAGCCTTTTCAGGCTAGTTCCAGCAGGTGTTGATTAAATTCACGCTTTGCCAGAAAATTACAAAAAAATGCTATTAAAAATATAGCTATAAAGTCAATAAATACTTGGACTATCTGGCTATTTGATTAGAAAAATGCTTTATTTACCCAGTATTTAGCTCGCACCATGTTCTTGTTCAAACCACTTTAACACCGGCACAGTACCTGGCAACACAGGCGTTACTTGCACCGGCAGTTGTTGCCACGCAAAGCTTTGGCCTTCGCGCATGTGCAGCTCGCCAGTCCACTCAAATACTTTACAAAAATTCAATCGCACCAACGCATGTGGATAGTCCACCAGCTCTTGCTTCCATGCCTGTGCTGCGCCAATCGTGATGCCGATTTCTTCTTGTAGCTCGCGGCGCAAGGCAATCTCCACTGACTCGCCCTCCTCCAGCTTGCCGCCTGGAAACTCCCAATAGCCCTCATACACCTTGCCTGCAGGCCGCGTGGTGAGCAAGAAAGCGCCGTCCGGGCGGATCAACACGCCTACTGCCACTTCTACGGTTTTGCGGTCTGCGCCGCCCTCGCGGGGCAAGTGGCTGTCAGCTTGAAGGGCTTGAGGTTGGGCCATGACTAGGCTGCATGCCGGCCTGCGTAGTCGCGCGCAAACTGGTAGGCCACGCGGCCGCTGCGCGAGGCGCGCTCTAGCGACCACACCAGGCTCTCTGGTTTGGCCGCCTCAATAGCCGCCTCAGGTACATTGAACGAGCGCAGCCACTGAGCCACAATGGTCAGGTATTCGTCTTGGTTAAATGGGTAAAAACTCACCCACAGACCAAAGCGCTCTGAGAGCGAGATTTTCTCTTCCACGCCCTCGCCGGGGTGCACTTCACCGTCTTCGGTGTGCGTGTAGGTCAGGTTTTCTTTCATGTACTCGGGCAGCAGGTGGCGGCGGTTGCTGGTGGCGTAGATCAGCACATTGGGCGAGGCAGCAGACACGCTGCCGTCAAGCACGGATTTAAGCGCTTTGTAGGAGCTTTCGCCATCGTCAAAGCTCAGGTCGTCGCAAAACACAATGAACTTCTCAGGCCGATCAGCCACCACATCCATGATGTCGGGCAGATCCACCAAGTCGGCTTTGTCCACCTCGATCAAGCGCAGGCCTTGGGCTGTGTATTCGTTCAAACAGGCTTTGATGAGTGACGACTTGCCAGTACCGCGTGCACCTGTCAGCAGCACATTGTTGGCGGGCGCACCTTGCACAAACTGCAAAGTATTGCGCTGGATTTTTTCTTTTTGGGGCTCAATCTCTTTTAAATCACCCAGCGCCATTTTGCCAATGTGGCGCACTGGCTCTAACGCACCGTGGCCGCTGCTGCGCTTGCGGTAGCGCCAGGCTGTGGCTACTGCCCAGTCAGGTGCGGTCAGCGGTTGCGGCAAGATCGATTCAATGCGAGCCAACAGG
>JANOSN010000060.1:0-5883 GCA_031415895.1 Polaromonas sp.
ATCAAGGTAAAGAGAAACGCTATAAATTCAATATCTGCTTAAGTAATAGATACTTAGACTACAGGCATATTTCGTTAATAAATAGCCTGATGGTGTTTAGTTCGGGTGTTGTCGAATAATTCAACACCAACGCCTACCAAATCTCCAACTTCAAACGCTCAGTCAAATGCGCGAAAGCCTTGTCACGGCTGACTAAAGTTGCGTCGACTGTTACCGCATGGGCTGCGAGCATCATGTCAAAGTCGCTGAGATTGATGCCCTGCGCCTCAAGTGTGCTGCACAGCTGCCCATAGCAGACAGCTACTTTTTCATCCCAAGGCAGCACATCCGTTCTTAGAAGCATTTGGTCTAGTGCGTTTCTTAAACGGACGGGCTGCCCTTTGCGGTGCATCCCATATTCAAGCTCGGCTAATGTCACGCTAGAGATGACTGCGTGACCTACGGGCACTTGCACTAGGCGCTGTAATACATCGGCATCGCGGCCTTGCATGATGTGGCTGACGACGTTGGTGTCCAGCATGTAGCGTTGAATCATCAAGGGGCTACTCTTTCCAGCCGTCCAGTGGGTCACGGCGGGTATGAGTCTGACGGCGTTCAATCAAAAAGTCGTCTTGCTTGTTGAGGGCCACCACATCAAGCAGGCCTTGCCAGTCAGTAGGTTTGCGCGATAAAACAACGTCACCCGAGGTGGGGTCTTTGCGAATAAAAACTTCGGTTTCGCTAAAACGAAACTCTAGGGGCAGTCTGACCGCTTGGCTTCGGCCTGTGACAAATATTTTGGCAGTTTGGTGCATTGATTGCTCCTCGAATAAGTGGTATTTATCATGATACATACCATCGCGGCACTTGTCAATGCGAGACTTACGCATCGTTGCGCTAAAAATTAGTTAAGCGCTATAAATTAAATAGCTATACAAGTAATAAATACTTGGACTGTAGCCCTATTTACTGCGCCATTGCGTCCAAAGAACGCCACAAATACCAAGTTGCCACGCTGCAATAGGGCCCCCAGGCGGCGGCTACTTCGCGTATCTCGCTGCGGCTGACTGTCTCGCCCGAGAAGTAGTTGTGGCTGATGCCGTTGATCAGGCCTACGTCGTCCATGGGTAGCACGTTGGGGCGGACCATGTGGAAGATTAAAAACATCTCAGCGGTCCAGCGGCCTATGCCGCGAATGGCCACCAGCTCGGCGATGATGGCCTCGTCGTCCATCGCGTCCCAGTTTTTGACAGTCAGTGCGCCGCTGTCAAAGTGCAGCGCTAAGTCGACTAGATATTCGATTTTGCGTGCTGACAAGCCTGCTGCGCGCATGTCGTCAACTTTGAGCTTCAGCACGGCTGACGGTGACAGTTTTTTGGACAGCTTGGCAAATTTATCCCAAATAGTTTGCGCAGCTTTCACGCTGATTTGCTGGCCGACGATGGAGCGCGATAGCGTGATGAATGGGTCGCTGCGGCGCTGTAAGCAGGCCTCGCCAAATTGCGAAATCAGCCGCTTCATGACCCGGTCTTTTTTAACCAAATGTTTGCACGCTTCGTCCCAATAGTCAGGCGGCGCGGCTGGGTTGTCTACCACTACAGGATTAGCTTGTACTATCATTTTTATAGCTATATAAGCAATAAATACTTGGACTACAAGGCTAAAAGGCTGGTAAAAATGGCTTTGCAGGTCATTTTTGCGCCTCCCAAGTGGTTCCGGTGGGTGAATCTTTCAGCACGATACCTTGTGCCGCTAAATCTTTGCGAATTTGGTCTGCACCTGCGTAGTCTTTGGCAGCTTTGGCGGCTGCGCGCTCGGCAATGAGTTTTTGAATGGCTGCATCGTCCAGCCCCACACCTTGCCCAGAGCCTGCTTGCAAATAAGCCTGCGGATTGCCTTGCAAAATACCCAGCACGCCGCCCAACGCTTTGAGCACGCCTGACAGCGGGGCTGATTGCGTGCGGTTAATCTCGGCTGCTAGGTCAAACAACACGGCCACGGCTTCGGGGGTGCCAAAGTCGTTGTCCATGGCGGCTTTGAATTTGGCAGCGTAGGGATTGGTCCAGTCGAGTGCAGTCTCAGCGGGCGGCACCAAATCTAACGCGGTGTACAAGCGCTTTAGTCCCAGCCGCGCATCGTCCAAGCCCGAGTCGCTAAAGTTAAACGGCCGACGGTAATGCACCCGCACCATAAAGTAGCGAATGGTCTCCCCGTCGTAGCTTTTCAGCACGTCTTGGATGGTGAAGAAGTTACCCACCGACTTGCTCATTTTCTCGCCGTCAACGTTTAAAAAGCCGTTGTGCAGCCAGTATTTGGCCAGTGGTTTGCCATTAGCGCCTTCGCTTTGGGCAATTTCGTTTTCGTGGTGCGGAAATTGCAGGTCAATTCCGCCGCCGTGGATGTCAAAGGTCTCGCCCAGCAGCGCGCAGGCCATGGCCGAGCATTCGATATGCCAACCCGGGCGGCCTGGGCCAAAGGGCGAGTCATATTTAGCGTCTGCGGGCTCGCTGGGTTTGGCGGCTTTCCACAGCACAAAGTCTAGTGGGTCGTCTTTGCTGCCTAGCACGGCCACGCGCTCGCCTGCGCGTAGCTGGTCTAGCGACTTGCCGCTAAGCTTGCCGTAGCCGGGCATTTTGCGCACAGCAAAGTTCACGTCGCCTGCTTCGTGACCCGTGTCATCGCCAGAGGTGGCTTGATAGGCTAAGCCTTTGTCGATCAGCTTGGAAATCATCGCCGTCATCTGCGGCACGTAGTCGGTAGCACGCGGCTCGTGCGTGGGCGGTTGCAGGCCAAGGGCACCCAGGTCGCGGTGCATGGCGGCGATCATCTCGTCAGTGAGGGCGCGAATGGTCATGCCGCGCTCTACCGCACGCTTGATGATTTTGTCGTCAATGTCGGTAATATTGCGCACAAAAATCACCTCGTAGCCGCTGGCCACCAGCCAACGCTGCACCGTGTCAAACGCCATCATCATGCGGGCATGGCCCACGTGGCACAGGTCGTAAATGGTCATGCCGCACACATACATGCGAACTTGACCGGCAACGATTGGAGAAAAATCTTCCAGCGCACGCGACAGCGTGTTGTGAATTCGAAGGCTCATGAAAAAACGAAAGCTAAATGTTGAACAGTTGCCAGCAGGGCATAAAAGCACTGCAAGGCAGTAATAATAAGGTGGTACCAGCTCTTAAGTAAGCTGTAGCCAGCGCTACAATAGCAGGCAGTATACGGCCCAAAGGTTGGGCTTGTCATGCATGATCGCGCTTCGCGTTTTGTCCAGAGAGGTTCTATGTCGCCTGTTAAGCCCATGATGTCTTTTGCTATCAAGCCCATTGCCAGCGTATGTTTGGCCCTGGGTCTGCTAATCGCTACGGCTGCACATGCAGACGAGTACGCCGATGTCAACCGCCTGCTGCGTGCTGGCCAACTGGCTGAAGCTACTACCAAGGTCGACCAGTTTTTAGCCACTAAGCCACGTGACCCGCAAATGCGTTTTCTCAAAGGCGTGATCCAAACCGAACAAGCTAAACCCAATGACGCTATTGGCACGTTCACCAAGCTGACAGAAGACTTCCCTGAGCTGCCTGAGCCCTACAACAATTTAGCCGTGCTGTACGCAGGCCAAAGCCAGTTTGACAAAGCCCGCGCCGCGCTAGAAATGGCCATTCGCACCAACCCCAGCTATGCCACCGCGCACGAAAACTTAGGCGATGTGTATGCCAAGTTGGCCAGCCAGGCCTACAGCAAAGCCCTGCAGTTAGACAACACCAACACTGGCGTGCAGCCAAAGCTAGGTTTGATCCGCGAGCTGTTCTCGCCCAAGGGCCGCCCAGTAGCGGCTGTGGCAGCGGCCCCTGCTCCTGTTGTTAAGCCACCTGTAGCGCCCCCTGCACCACCCCCTGCACCACCCCCAGCAGCAGCGCCTGCCCCAGCCGCACCGCCAGTAGCTGCCGCACCTGCTAAGCCCCCGGTAGCCGCACCCGCCGCGCCCGCCCCTGCGCCTGTAGCAGCCGCTGCCGCCAGCGGCAACGCACAAGCAGAGATCACCAGCGCAGTGCAAAGCTGGGCCAGCGCATGGAGCGCTAAAAACATGGACAACTATTTAGGCGCTTACGGCAAAGATTTTGACGCACCCGGTGGTCGCAAAAACTGGGAAGAAGAGCGTAAAAAACGTATTTTGGGTAAAAGCAAAATCAGCGTCAAAGTCTCTGGCATTTCGGTTGCCGTCACCGGCAATACTGCCAAGGCGCGCTTTAAGCAAGACTATGATGCCGATGCCCTATCAGTCAGCAGCACCAAAACCCTTAACTTGGTAAAAGCTGGTGATCGCTGGGTGATTGTGAAAGAATCCAGCGGCGGTTAATCGGCCGGGCGGAAATTGAATCGAATGCTATTGCGCTCACTGTGTGTTGCGCTGTGGATAGGTGCACTGCTGTGCAGCCCCGCAGCAGCAGCTAACCCCCCCCGCAAAACGGCCACCAAAGCTGCAGCCCCAGCCAGCGGTTTAGATGCCGAGGCACGCCTGATCCAAATTTACCAACGCATCGGCCAAGCGCAAACCCGCCAGGCACTAAAACTGGCCGACGAGCTGGTTAAAGACCACCCTACATTTGCCCTAGCCCAACTGGTGCACGGCGACTTGCTCAGCGCGCAAACCCGCCCACTCAAATCTATGGGCGACATGCCTGAGGCTACACTGCGCGCAGCCCAACCCGGCACCCTGGCCGAGCTGCGCGAAGAGTCGCTGCTGCGCATCAAGGCCCTGCGCGAGCGCCCGCCCGCAGGCATGGTGCCCAGCCAGTTTGTGCGCTTATCGCCACGCAACAAACACGCTATTGCGGTAGACCCGTCGCGTGCACGTTTGTATTTATTTGAAAACGGCGCCACTGGTTTGCGATTGATTGCCGACTTTTACATGTCAGTGGGCAAGCTAGGTATCGACAAAACCATTGAGGGCGACCTGCGCACCCCGCTGGGCGTGTATTTTGTAACCAACACACTAGACCCCAACAGCTTAAAAGACCTGTACGGCGCAGGCGCGCTGCCCATTAACTACCCTAACCCTTACGACCTGCGGCGCGGCAAAACCGGCGGCGGCATTTGGCTGCACGGCGTGCCCAGCAACCAGTTTGCCCGCGCACCCAAGGCCACTGACGGCTGCGTAGCGGTGTCTAACCCCGACCTACTGCGCATCATCAAAACAGTAGAAATTCGCAGCACCCCGGTGGTGATTGCACCCAGCTTGCAGTGGGTCAACCCCAACGCGCCATCCCCCGAGGCCAAAGCTTTTGACACTGTGTGGGAGCAGTGGCGCAGCGCCAAATCCAGTGGCGACTTGACCCGCACCATGGCCTACTACACAGCAGACTTCAACAGCTACGGCAAAACCTTGGCCGACTGGACAGGCGTGGTCAAAAACGATATCGCTTTAGCCAAAGGCAAGCCTACACAAATCAAAGACCAGTCTGTTTTGTACGCCCCAGAGTACGCAGCAAATGCAGCCAGCAGCGCCCAAAATGCTACGATGGTAGTAACTTATTCTGAGTTACGTGCGGGTACTACGTCTGCACCTACTAAGCGACAATATTGGCTGCGTTCGCCAGCAACGCAAAATCAGTGGAAAATATTTTTTGAAGGGTTAGTTAGCTAAGGCTATCGAAATACATCTATGTTTAAGTCAAATTTCTTATCATTTCGCCGTGTAGTCCAAGTATCTATTGCTCAGACAGCTATTATTTTAGTAGCGTCTGTTGGCATGATGTCCCCCGCTGCAGCACAAACCAGCACTGCAGCCACTGCAGCTGCCCCTAAAGTCAAAATCATCACATCAATGGGCGACATCGTGCCAACAGACGCTACTAAAATAATAGCTGTCTGAGCAATAGATACTTGGACTACACGGCG
>JANOSN010000061.1:0-1907 GCA_031415895.1 Polaromonas sp.
CAAGCAATAACATCCAAATCGTCGCTGCAGAGCGGGATTACATTTTTGATAGCGTCGCGCATCGCTTCCCGCGAAAAGAATTTGAAGTTTTTCCAGTCTCTGGGCTTTCACAAATTGATGCCCAAGCAGTGCAAGACAAGATTCCTGCTGGCATTCAACGCATCAACTCCCAACCGCTCAATTGGGACCTACATGTTGATTTTGATCCCACCTTCTTTGAGGTCTTAGATACAAGCATAGCAGGCCACTTGTTAGCGGACAGATTCATGGAAGCATTGAAAGGATTAAAACAAGAAGCGCCGGAAAAACACGACCTCCTACTTCTTTGTTGCTACCTCTACTCCTGCCGTATTCCCACCTCCGTTGACGTAGCAAGTTCGTTTCTCGCTACGCGGGTTAGCAACCCAACTGTTGTCCACAATCTTTTGAATGGTATGACCACATTGCTCTCTCCTTATGAGGGTAGTCTTGCAGCGACGAGTCAGGATTTTTTCGTACCTCGTTCACGTTCAGTCGCTGAAGCAGTAATGAAGCGAATCGGATGGACTGATCTGCGAGATTTGTTGGTCAGGTTTCATTCCGAAGTTTCCCCCACAAAAATTCCTAGATACGACATTTTCCGTCGAATGGCCTACGACGCCAATCTCACCAACAGGGCTTTCCCAGAGTGGGAAGATGGCCTAAAATTCTACGAAGATTGCTTTGCTCGGGACGCTTCACACTCCTTCAAACAGCAGGGAGCCGTCTATCTTTTGCGAAAAAAACAGTATCCTCTGGCGTTTAAGTGGATTGACGAAGCGATGTCGATTGCAGGAAAAAGAGGAGCGTCTGTTAGAAATACTTATGCGGTGATCTTATTCAATGCAAACTATGACAAGCCGAGTTCCGCAGTGGAGGTAGTTGCAAGTCTGGATCAGAGTATGCAAATACTCCACAAGTGCTACACGGATGATCTGCGTAGGGTTTATCACGCAAAAGTTTTTGCTGATCAATCCATTAAATATGCAGAAAAACTCCCGCATTCTTCACTCTCAATTGAGTATCTAGATCAAGCAACTGTATGGCTCAATGGTGAACTTGCTTTTCGTCAGAATGACAAAGCCATTAACCAGTTACTCCGTAGTTTAAAAACAGCACGGCGGCAATTTACCCATTGAACGACAAGTGGCCGAGAAAAGGGGCCAGGTTCGATTTCCCATTGGGCGACAACTTACAAAAAAAGGACGCACCGACATGCACGAAATCATCTGCCCCCACTGCAACAAAGCATTCAAAATCGACGAGGCTGGATACGCGGATATTCTGAAGCAAGTTCGCGACGGCGCGTTTGAGCAGCAGTTGCATGAGCGGCTTGAATTGGCCGAGCAAGACAAGCGCAATGCGGTGGAGCTTGCCCAGGCCCAGGTTGCCAGCGCCATGCAGAAGACTGCGGTAGCCAAGGATTCCGAAATCCAGGCACTCAAGGCCAAGCTGGATGCGGGTGAGGTTGCGCGCAAGCTGGCCGTGACCGAGGCCCTTAGTGATGTGCAAAAAGAGCGTGACGCGCTGGCTAACGAACTTGCGCAGGCTAAGCGCGACAGGCAAGCTGCCTCAGAGCTAGCTGAGGCCAAGCTCATGAGCGGGCTACAAAATGCCGCAGCAACCAAGGACGCGGAAATTCAGGGTCTAAAGGCCAAACTGGACGCCACGGGTGTTGTACAAAAGCTCGCGATTACCGAGGCGGTTGGCGTGGTTGAGAGGGAACGCGACGCGCTGAAAAACGGCCTGGCGCGGGCTGAGCTTGAGAAACAACTTGCAGAGAAGTCGCTCAAAGACAAATACGAAACGCAGATCAAGGATCGCGATGACGCAATCGAGCGCCTGCGCGACATGAAGGCCCGCCTGTCCACCAAGATGGTGGGCGAAAC
>JANOSN010000062.1:0-3477 GCA_031415895.1 Polaromonas sp.
TAGGCGGCTATAGGCCGCCACGGAGGACAGCCGCGTAGCCATTCACCCCAAGCGCCAGGGCGTACAAGGAAGCGACGCGTAAAAAAATACCTAATCGCACAAAAGTTCCTGAGTTCCCGAAAGCCTAGAATCAAAACATACTGAAACTTAAAACGGGAAGACTTATGAATACCGCAGTGCTTGTCATCGATGTGCAACAAGGCTTGTGCGAAGGCGAAGGTAAGGCCTACGACTCAGATGGTGTGATTACAAACATCAATAGCGTCACGCAACAGGCCCGCACCGTAGGCGCCCTGGTTATTTTTATCCAGCACGAATCAGCTGCTGGTTATCTGGAGCATGGCACCCCCGCATGGCAACTGGCACAAGGTCTGCAAGTGATGCCAGGCGATATCAAAATTCGCAAAACCACACCTGACTCATTCTTGCGCACAGCGTTAGAGTCAACCTTAGAAGAGCACCGCATTAACCATCTGGTAGTGTGCGGCATGCACACCGAGTTTTGCGTGGACACCACCACACGCCAGGCGCTGGCAAAGGGTTTTTCAGTGACCTTGGTGTCTGACGCGCACACATCTGCAGGCAACAGTGCACTTACGCCGCAACAAGTGATTGCACACCACAATGCCACCCTGACCAATATCTCCAGCTTTGGGCCCAGAGTGATGGCCACGCCTTGCAGTGCGTTGAAAATCACCGCTCACGGTGACCATTAAACGACCGCGCGCGGAGCTGTCTGACCAGACTTTTAGCACCCAGTCACCCCCGCAGGAGCCAACATGTATATCCCAGTTAACGGCAACGATATCTATTGCTACACAGGCGGCAAAGCGTTTGATGCCGCCAAGCCGACAATTGTCTTTATTCACGGTGTTTTAAACGACCACAGTGTGTGGATTTTGCAAAGCCGGTATTTGGCCAACCACGGGTTTAACGTTTTGGCGATTGACTTGCCGGGCCACGGCAAGAGCGCTGGTAGTTGCCCGCGCACAGTGGAGGCAGCGGCCAGCATGATCATTACGTTGTTAGACGCGGCGGGTATCCAACAAGCCGCGCTAGTTGGCCACAGTTGGGGCTCGCTGATAGCACTGCACGCAGCTAGCTTGGCACCTGAGCGGGTAACGCACTTGGCACTGCTGGGCACAGCCTTTCCTATGAAAGTGTCACCCGCTTTGCTAGACAGCGCGCTAAACAACCCGATGCAAGCCATCAAAATGGTCAACACCTTTAGCCACAGCACGCTAGCCCCGCCGCCCTCAGCTTTGGGGCCAGGCACTTGGCTATACGGCGGCTCGCAGGCGCTGATGCGGCGTGTACTGGCAGGCGGCTTGGCCCGCAGCCCTAGCGAGAATGTGTTTCACCTTGGTTTTACTGCCTGTGATGCATATTTACAGGCTTTTGAGGCTGTAGTCCAAGTATCTACTGCTCATACAGCTATACTTTTTATAGTAGGCAAGCATGACCAGATGACTCTGCCCAAAGCTGCGCTGGCCTTGGCCGCCAAAGTACCGCAGGCTACCGTGACTTATGTAGACGCAGGCCACAGCATGATGACCGAGGCACCCGAGCAGGTGCTTAATGCGCTGCGCAGCCTGTTGGCAATCGCTACGACTGCCTAATTGCATCAAGGCAGAGTGATCAATTGATGAACGCGCAACAGGCCAACCAGATAGCGCAAAGCTTTGACCTGCGCGCCCTGCCCGCGGAGTTTTTGGCCAACCCCTACCCCGTGTTTGCCGCATTGCGCGAATGCGAACCTGTGCGCCTCATGCCCGACGGCAGCTATCTTCTAACCCGCCACGCAGACCTGATGGCGGTGTACCGCGATGCAGCCATCTTTAGCTCTGATAAAAAAGTCGAGTTCACACCCAAGTACAACCAAGCCCCTTACGGCAACGGTGCAGATGCTCCACTCTTAGCGCACCACACCACCAGCTTAGTGTTTAACGACCCACCGCTGCACACCCGCGTGCGCAAGCTCATCATGGGTGCGCTCACGCGGCGCGCTATTGTGCAGATGGAAGGCGAGTTGGTCGTTCTGGTAGACCGATTGCTCGACCATATCCAAGCGCAAGGCGGTGGCGATGTGATCGAAGATTTTGCAGCCGCTATTCCTGTTGAAGTGATTGGCAATTTACTCAACATCCCGCATGCAGACCGCGCCCCGCTGCGTGCTTGGTCGCTGGCTATTTTGGGCGCACTAGAGCCTAAGCTGACTGCGCAGCAAGAAGCTGCAGGCAACCAAGCTGTGAGTGAATTTAGCGATTATTTAAAACAGCTGATTGCACACCGCCGCGCCCACCCCGGCAACCCCGATCACGATGTGCTGACCCGCTTGATCCAAGGCGAAGGCGGCGTAGACACCACTGGCCGTGCACTAGAAGCGCTGAGCGAAGCCGAGTTGCTGCACAACTGCATTTTCATTTTGAATGCAGGGCATGAAACCACCACCAATTTAATAGGCAACGCCTTGGCAGCACTACAAGCATGGCCTGATCAAAAAGTGCTAATGCTATCAAATATGCAGCTGCTTGAGCAACAAACACTTGGACTACAGGCCTATTTAGACACTGCAATTGATGAGTTCTTACGCTTTGAGCCTAGCAACCAGTTAGGCAACCGCCGCGCCACACGCGACTGCACCGTAGGCGGTGTAGACATGAAAGCTGGCAGTTTAATCACGCTGTGCATAGCGGCAGCCAACCGAGACCCAGCTATGTTTGAGCAGCCTGATGCGCTAAACATTGAACGCGCAAACAACAAACACCTCGCCTTCGGTTTTGGCATTCACCAGTGCGCAGGGCTGAGCTTGGCAAGGTTAGAAGGCCGCATCGCTATTGGGCGCTTTGTGCAGCGCTTTCCAAATTACCGCTTAACTGCGCAGCCGCTGCGCGGTGGACGGGCAAGGTTCAGAGGTTTTTTACAGGCGCCCTTTGCTTGCGACTAGGCCCTGTGCAGTTCTAGTGTAGAAACCAGTCTACTTTTTACAACTGCCGCCTTTTGAGACCGTACCGTCCTTGCACTCGGTCAATATAGCCTCACCGCTTTTGCCCACTGCCACTGCTGGTTTTTTGGCAGGCGCTGCGCTGGCAGCTGTTGCGGGTGCTGAAACGGTAGCTGCAGGTGGCTTGGCCTGACTTGAAGCAGGCAAGGCGTTCACGCTGTACATGATTTTTTTCTGCCCTCTGGCGCATGAGCCAACCACCTTGCCCGGCACACTGGCAGCAATGTCTACCACCACCACGCTGTAGCTGGCTACACCAGCGGCTTTGATCTTGGCATCAATCTGCGCACGCAAATCTTCACAGTTGTCAGCATAACTGGGTGCTGATAAGCATGCCAAAACAACGGCTGGGAGCGAAAATTTCAACATATTAGGTCTATTGGCAAAAAGCTTGGGTTGCAATAAGTATAACGAGGGCTGTTTTTTGATCAGCCAAGCGGCGTTTTACAATGCCACGGTGAATACATTTAACA
>JANOSN010000063.1:0-1306 GCA_031415895.1 Polaromonas sp.
GCTCAAGCAGCTATAGTAACGATAGCAAACGCACTGCACAGCCCAAAGCTAAAAAAGCCAAATCCACAGGTCCTGCCAAGCTGTTCGTGCTGGACACCAATGTGTTGATGCACGACCCGATGAGCTTGTTCAGGTTTGAAGAGCACGACATCTTTTTGCCCATGATCGTGCTAGAGGAGCTAGACGGCCATAAAAAAGGCATGACCGAGGTGGCGCGCAACGCCCGCCAGGTCAGCCGCACACTAGACGCACTGGCAGGCGCACCAGGTGCCGACATGGCGCAGGGCCTCAAGCTTGACAGCACTGGCCACCGCACTGCGGGTGGCAGGCTGTTTTTTCAAACTCTACCGCTAGACTACACCCTGCCCAGCAGCCTGCCCCAAGGCAAGGCCGACAACCAAATACTGGGCGTAGTAGCCGCGCTGGGCGAGAACAGCCGCACGCAAGCTAAAGCATCAGGCAAAGCCCCCCAAGATGTGGTGCTGGTGTCAAAAGACATCAACATGCGCGTCAAAGCCCGCGCGCTGGGCCTGCCCACCGACGACTACCAAAACGACAAAACCCTGGAAGACGGCGACCTGCTGTACACCGGCGCGATGGCTTTGGCTGCAGATTTTTGGGACAAGCACGGCAAAACTGTGGAGAGCTGGCAGCAAGGCGGCTATACGTTTTACCGCGTGACTGGCCCAGCCGTGCCCAGCATGTTGATCAACCAGTTTGTGTACTTTGAAGCCCCCGGCGAGCCCACGCTGTACGCCCGCGTGACCGAGATACGCGAGCGCACCGCCGTGCTAAAAACCCTCAAAGACTACGGCCACATGAAAAACGCCATTTGGGGCGTGACCACCCGCAACCGCGAGCAAACCTTTGCCATGAACCTGCTGATGGATCCGGATGTAGACCTGGTAACCCTGGCAGGCACCGCAGGCACCGGCAAAACGCTGATGGCGCTGGCCGCAGGCCTCACCCAAGTGCTGGATGACCGCCGCTACACCGAGATCATCATGACCCGTGCGACCGTGAGCGTGGGCGAAGACATCGGCTTTTTGCCCGGCACTGAAGAAGAAAAAATGGGCCCGTGGATGGGCGCGCTAGACGACAACCTAGAGTTTTTGACCAAAAACGACAGCAACAGCGGTGGCGCAGGCGAATGGGGCCGCGCGGCCACTAACGAGCTGATCCGCAGCAAGATCAAAATCAAAAGCATGAACTTTATGCGCGGCCGCACGTTTATGAACAAGTACGTGATCATCGACGAAGCGCAAAACCTAACGCCCAAGCAAATGAAAACCCTCATCACCCGCGC
>JANOSN010000064.1:0-3903 GCA_031415895.1 Polaromonas sp.
TCGGTGTGTGGCGCAGCCTGGTAGCGCACTTGCATGGGGTGCAAGGGGTCGAAGGTTCGAATCCTTTCACACCGACCAATCCAAAAAACGGGTCTAGATTTATCTAGACCCGTTTTGCATTTTTTCAGCGCAAACTCACAGCTTATACACCGTCATGCCCAGCTTATCCACAAGCTCATCCACAGAGTTATGCAAATTGTTTCTCTGGGTAGGCTTGCCCACACAAGCGCTGCGCACTAGCATCGGCAGTTAGGAAAACCAAACCACCATGTCCGCAGTTCTTCACCCAGTCAACGATGACTACACCTCCGATTTATCCAGCTTCGGCGTAGACAGTCAAATAGCGCAACTGCGCATACCGCCGCACAGTATCGAGGCCGAGTCCAGCGTGCTAGGCGGCCTGCTGCTAGACAACGGCGCATGGGACCGCGTGGGCGACCTGCTGGTGGACGGCGATTTTTACCGTTACGAGCACCGCTTGGTGTATGCCGCCATTGGCGCATTAATCAACGCCACACGCCCGGCCGACGTGATAACTGTCTATGAGCGATTGCAGTCAGAGGGCAAAGCCGACGAGATTGGCGGCTTGGTGTACCTTAACGCGCTAGCGCAATATGTGCCCAGCGCAGCCAACATTCGCCGTTATGCCGAGATCGTGCGCGAGCGCGCTATCTTGCGCAAGCTGGTCAGCGCCAGTGACGAGATTTCGACCAGCGCGTTTAACACGCAAGGCAAAGACGTTGCCAAAATCTTAGACGAGTCTGAGCAAAAAATCTTCGCTATTGGTGAAGAAGGCTCGCGCA
The DNA here is from genome assembly GCA_031415895.1 of Polaromonas sp. Lineage (GTDB taxonomy): Bacteria > Pseudomonadota > Gammaproteobacteria > Burkholderiales > Burkholderiaceae_C > JAAFIP01. The sequence goes on from JANOSN010000064.1 coordinate 804, forward strand.
TGAAAAAGGGTTTTCAGGGCATGGACAGCCTGGTGGTGCAGCTGCTAGACCGTGTGCAAGAAATGTCCGAGAACCCCAACGACATCACCGGCGTGCCTACAGGATTTGTTGATTTAGACAAAATGACCTCAGGCATGCAAGCCGGTGATTTGATCATTTTGGCGGCGAGACCCTCGATGGGGAAAGCGCAACCATTGGATGCAGCCGTTCGCACGCGCACGGGTTGGGCGCGCATGGGTGATTTGGCCGTCGGCGATGCCGTGGCTTCTGTGGACGGACTACCATCTATCGTGACAGCCATCTTCCCGCAGGGAGAAAAAGAAGTTTTTACAATCAGCTTCTCAGATGGACGGAGCACCGAGTGCTGTGCCGAGCATTTGTGGCAAGTGCAATACCGCCAATGGGATAAGCCCCGCGTGATGAACACCGCTAAGTTGGCCGAAATGCTGCAACGCAAACGCTACGCCCAGCGTCTTTGGATCGAGCCGCATTCGGGCGATTTTGGACATGAGCAAAATATGCCGATGGACGCGTGGGTACTGGGCAGTTTGCTGGGTGATGGTTGTTTAACTGGTGCCGGTACCGTGCGGTTTTCTACAGCGGAACCTCAAATGCTAGAAATGATGTCCCAGCGCCTTGGGTCAGACATGGCGATGCGACACGCTGGGCGCTATGACTGGCGCATTGTGCGTGAGCTGGGCGCGAACGCCAAAGGTATTCAAGGTGTGCAACCTAATCCAGTGCGCTTGGTTTTAGATGCTTTGGGATTAACAGGTTTGGCCAGCGATAAAAAGTTTATACCTAAAATTTATTTAGAAGCTTGCAAGTCAGTGCGGCTAGATGTGCTGCGCGGTTTGCTAGACACCGACGGCTGGGTGGAGAAGTGGGGCAGCGTGCGTTTTTCAACCTCCAGCATTCAGTTGGCACGCGATGTGCAGGCACTGGCACGCTCGTTGGGTGGCTGGTGCAGCATCAATCTCAAGCAGCCACATTTCACTAATGTGGCAGGCATGCGCATTGCGGGCCTACCAGCCTATGTGTGCAATATCGCCCATCCAGAGCCGCAGTCACTATTTTTATTGTCTGAGAAACAAGCCCGCGCACCTGCACAGTGGCTGCGTAAAAAGCGTTTGACCGTAAGCTCCGTTGTATCCACACGCACAACGCAGTGCCAATGTATTTCGGTCAGCCACGCTAGCAAGCTGTACATCACTGACCAAGACATCGTCACGCACAACACCGCGCTAGCTATCAACATCGCAGAACACGTGGCACTTAAAGAGCAATTGCCAGTGGCCGTATTTTCTATGGAGATGGGCGCTAGCCAGTTGGCGATTCGTATCGTAGGCTCGATAGGCCGTATTGACCAAATGCGCTTGCGCACTGGCAAGCTGCACGATGACGAGTGGCCGCGACTGACCGAGGCGATTGAAAAACTGCGCAACATCAGCTTGCACATTGACGAAACGCCGGGTTTGACCACTAGCGAGCTGCGCGGCAACGCCCGCCGCCTAGCGCGCCAGATGGGCGGTAAGTTGGGCTTGATTGTGGTGGACTATTTGCAGCTGATGAGTGTGTCTAGCTCCATGAGCGACGAAAACCGCGCTACGGCTGTGGGCGAGATCTCACGCGGGCTTAAAGCGCTGGCCAAAGAGCTGCAATGCCCCGTCATTGCGCTGTCGCAGCTCAGCCGAGGGGTAGAGAGCCGCACCGACAAACGCCCCATGATGAGCGACTTGCGCGAATCTGGCGCTATTGAGCAAGACGCCGATGTCATCATGTTTATCTACCGCGATGATTACTACAACAAAGAGGCGTCTAAAGAACCTGGCGTGACTGAACTGATTATTAGCAAGCAACGTAACGGCCCTACAGGTACCGTAAAGCTGGCGTTTATCAAAGAATTGACGCGGTTTGAGAGCTTGGCGCAGGGCTACGGCGGCGGTAGCGACTTCTAACTCGTTGGTAAGCTGCTTTTCGGTTTTTACCGCTTAAATCGCCTTGTAGTCCAAGTATTTATTACTTGAGTAGCTATAACTTTTATAGCAAATAGGTGTTGCATGGGTGTCAACATGTAGGGATCAGTTCAAACTGCGAGTGATACATATTGATTCAATAGACCAGTTTAATGACAGCAATGTCATTTTGCGTATAAGCATCTAGGGTTTAATTTTGTGAAAGCAATCATCATTAATTTAATAGAAAGCATCCATGAATACTTTGCACGCGGCCCTAGGTGGCGGTATACAGGCTTATGCTGTTAAACCACTACTGAAAATAGCCAGTTTATTTGTGCTTTCAGCATATCTAGCATCTTGCGGTGGTGGATCGGGCGGTTCTAGCGGACTTGGTGGTGGCTTGCCGGGTACAGGTACAGGAGCAGGTGCTGGCACAGGCGCCACCACAGACCCTGCGGCTTTGTTCGGTTTGGCAGGCTTTAGCCCATGTGGTCAAGAGGGCGGCACGATCGACCTAAAGGTCAAAACCCATCTTGCCTACGGTGCTAGCGGCGCTTTTGTGTATTTGTTTAACCAGCTGGGCACCGTCAAGCTGGACAGCGCCACATTTGGCAGCGATCCTATTTTTGGTACTGGTAAATCCGTGTACTGCAAAGTCGTGGCCGATGGCACGGATGCCACAGTATTTTTGGCCGCAACCAGCAAAATAAAGCAGCATTTATCGGGCACCATCACGCTGACAGCAGCTGAAATAAACGAACAAGCGGGCTTGATGGCCAGCTCCATGTTTACCGTCATTGACAGCGAGGCAGTGCTTATTGATGCACTGGCGATCTTAGATTTGTACGAAAAGAAAGAAGGTATCCTTTTTATCGCGGCTAAAACCAAGGGTGGTTTTCAAAATAGGCCTGGCAGCGTAGATGGTTTTGAGCTGGCACGCGCAGTATTTGCCTTGCAACAAGGCATTTTTGACCATGCATTTACGCCCACTACATTTGTAAAATATAAGCAGTTGCTGGCAGCTAAGAAATTCAATACATCTGACTTCTACCCTGGCAAAGTCAAGGTACCGGCTGACGCTACAAAAACCTATACGGCCAAAATCAATGCCTCCATGCCCCAATATGTGGGCATCAGAACTG
>JANOSN010000065.1:0-7564 GCA_031415895.1 Polaromonas sp.
TGTGCAGGTGGCGATATTTCTGAGTACCCAGAATTTCGTTTTAACGAGGAAACTTTGCGTGCTTTTCATGAAGACGATGTGGCTCCTGCACTGCACGCACTGTTGGCGTGTGATGTCCCCATCATCGCGCAAATTGAAGGGCACTGCATGGGTGGTGGGCTAGAAATTGCTGCGTGCTGCGATATTCGCATGGCTGGCGAGACTGCCAGCTTTGGCGCACCAATTGCTAAGCTGGGCATGCCTATGGCACCGCTTGAGCTGGCCATTGTGTTGCGCGCTGCCGGCGAGGCTGCTGTGCGTGCCATGCTGCTAGAGGCGCATGTGTTTAGCGCGCAGCAGATGGCTCACAGCGGCTTTGTGCAGCACGTAGTGGCGGACAGCGAAGTGGCTGCGCAGGCGCGCGCTAGTGCACAGCGTATTGCAGCACTCAGTCCACAGGCTGCACGGCTGAACAAACAGGCTATGAGGCAGTTTTACCAATCAAATATGCCAGTAGTCCAAGTATCTATTGCTCAGGCAGCTATAAAAAATATAGCAAATGATTCACCCAAAACGTCACAATTTGCTTACGCCGCTAGCGCTGAGCATGTAGAGGGCATCAACGCCTTCTTAGAAAAACGACCTGCAAAGTTCTAACCCTTTCACTGACAGACCACCATGGACAACGCTAACCTTTACGCTCACTTGCGTGCTAACTTCCCAGCTGATTTAAACGCCACTGCAGTCGAGACCGACAACGGCTTGCACTACAGCTGGGCCGACCTTGACCGCGCTAGCGCCATGATGGCTAACTTGTTGGTATCGCTTAAATTACCAGCCGGTGCACGCATCGCAGTGCAGGTAGAAAAATCTGTCGAAGCCATGATGCTGTACCTGGCCACACTGCGTGCAGGCTATGTATTTTTACCGCTCAACACCGCCTACCAAAGCGCAGAAATTGAATACTTCATCACCAACGCCGAACCCGCTGTAGTAGTGTGCAGCCGTAAAAACTTTGGCTGGGTGTCAAAAATCGCGTTCACCTGTGGCACGCAAAACGTGTTTACTTTGGACGATGACCGCAGCGGCAGCTTGCTAGAGCGTGCCTCGAATTGCTCCGATAAGCATAGCTGTGTAATTAGCAAAGACGAGGACTTAGCAGCTATTTTGTACACCAGTGGCACCACAGGGCGCAGCAAAGGTGCGATGCTAAGCCACGGCAATATGCGCAGCAACGCGCAGATGCTGAAAGATTATTGGGGCTGGCAAAAAAATGATGTGCTCATTCACGCGCTGCCTATCTTTCATGTGCACGGCTTGTTTGTGGCCATCCACGGTGCGCTGATTAACGGCAGCAAAATGCTATGGCTCAATAAGTTTGATCCCAAAACCGTCATATCACATATGCCGCGTGCCACTGTCTTCATGGGCGTACCCACCTTGTATGTTCGCATGCTGGCTGAGCCGTCGCTGAACAAAGCAATCACTAAAAACATGCGATTGTTTGTCGCAGGCTCTGCCCCGCTGCTGAGTGATACCTTTGAAGCCTGGCAAACCGCCACTGGCCACACCATCTTAGAGCGCTACGGCATGAGCGAGACCGTGATGCTCACATCCAACCCCTACGCTGCAGACAAGCGCTACGCCAACCAGAGCGAACGCCGCGCGGCGACCGTAGGCTTTCCACTGCCCGGCGTCAGCCTGCGCGTGTGCGGTGACGATGGCGCAACACTAAAAACCAACGATATTGGTGGGCTACAAGTCAAAGGTGCCAACGTGTTTGCAGGCTACTGGCGCATGCCCGAGAAGACCAAAGAAGAGTTCACTGCCGACGGCTACTTTAAAACCGGCGACGTAGGCAAAATTGACGAACGCGGCTATGTGCACATCGTAGGCCGTAGCAAAGACCTCATCATCAGCGGCGGCTACAACGTCTACCCCGCAGAGATAGAGGGTTATATCAACGACATGCCCGGCGTAGCCGAGAGCGCATTGATTGGCGTGCCGCACCCTGATTTTGGCGAGGTGGGTATTGCAGTAGTCATCGCCAAGCCGGGTGCTAAGCTGCAAGCCGACGCGATCATTGCGGCGCTTAAATCTAAGCTGGCAAATTTTAAAATCCCCAAGCGCTGTGAGGTGGTAGCCGAGCTGCCGCGCAACACCATGGGCAAAGTGCAAAAGAACTTGCTGCGCGATCAATACAAAAATTTATTTGCCCGCTAAGCTGCTGGGCAGTGTGGCCAACACTACGCCTACCAGCGCTATGGCAAAGGCTGCTAATTGCAGCCCCGTCATCGCCTCACCCAGCCACAGCATACCCACGGCGGCAGCGCTGATGGGCAGCATGACGGTGAACACGCCAGCTTGCGACGCAGGCACGGTTTTTAAGCCCGTCATCCATAGCCACACTGTCCACACGCTGGCGGCCAATGCATAGAACACTAGCAGCAACCAGGTGCCGGTGGGCACACTTGCAAAGTTAAATATGCTGGCTTGCCACAACCCCAGTGGTGTGACAAAGGCAAAGCCCCACAGGTTAATCAGCGAGGTGATGCGCTTAGGCCCCAGTACACCGGTGAGCTTTTTGCCAATCACAGCATAAGCCGCCTCGCACAGCACCGCGCCTACTAGCAATAGATTACCTAACCATGCATAGGATGCCCCTATTGGCACAAAGACAGCGTGAGCAGTATTAGCCAAAGGTGGCGGTACCAAGGTAGCGTCTTTCACCAGAGACACCAATCCAATGCCTACCACCGCGCAGGCCACCCCGGCCCATACGCGCAGGCTTACACGTTCGCGCAAAAACAGCCAGCTCATCACGGCCACGCAGGCCGGTATGCTGGCCATGATGACACCAGCGGCCACAGCAGTGGTCATGCTGACGCCGTAAAGCATGCAGATAGAAAATAAAAAATTGCCTAAAAACGATTCTAAAAACACCAGCTGCTTTGTTTGCGCTGTCATAGGTGCTTCGCTGGCAGGTTTGCGCAGCCAATGCACCATCGCCAAGCCACCGATACCAAAGCGCAGCCAAGCCAGTAAAAAGACTGGGAACACGGCCACTAAGCCTTTAGACAGCCCTACGTAGCTACCCACCAAAGTCATGGAAAGTGCTAAGCAGGCAAAGGCGGTAAAACGGTTCAGTGGGGGCACAATATGGTTTTTAAGTTTTTACTCTAACGTCATCATGCCAGACCACACCGCCATTGCCCCGCTAGCCGCCGATGAAAGCTACTTTTTTGTCTACGGCACCCTGAGGAAGGGTGACGACAATGACATCACAGCGCTACAGCCTTCGCCTAGGTTCATCGGCCCAGCGTGCATAAAGGGCACGATGGCGCATTTGGGTGGCTACCCAGGCGTGACGTTGGGCGGCAGTGGCGATATCGTAGGCGAGGTGTATGCCGTCAGCCGTGAGCTAGAGCAGCGCTTGGACGCGATTGAGTCAGAGTATCCGGCCCAGGTAGACGAATACGCCAAACGCGAGATTACCGTGGTAGTACAAGGCCACAGCTTGTCATGCTATGTGTATGAAATCAATCCAGCTTACGTGGTGGACAAGCCTGTGATTGCCAGCGGTGATTGGGTGAAAGATCGCTAATTACTATGAATTTCATAGCTATCCGATCAATGAACACTTGGACTACAGCACTAAATCACCAGTAGGATAGGCCACACAAGGCAATATGTACCCGGCAAGCTTTTCTTCTAGACTTAACCCCGGCCAATCTATAGCGTAGCGCACCGCCCCACTAGACAATTGGCAAATACAGGTACGGCAAGTGCCATTGCGACATGAGCTGGGCCAAGTGATTAACGCCGCTTGCATCGACTGCAACACCGTGCTGTCAGCTGGTGCATCAAAATACTGCGCAAGGTGGGCAACGCGGCCGCAAAAAACGGGTGCAACAAGCATGGCTAATTGGCTAGTTGTAAGTGGATTAGTAGTCGTCGCATCACCAGATTGTCATCAAAAATCCGAGACAATACACCTTATGACGTTAAAAACTATTGAAATTGAAACCGCGCCCAACCCGCAAGCCACCATCATGCTCATGCATGGCTTGGGGGCTGATGGCAATGACTTTGTGTCTATCGTGGGCGAGCTAGACTTGAGTGCAGTGGGCCCTGTGCGTTTTGTGTTTCCTAACGCACCGGTGATCCCGGTCACCATCAACGGTGGCTACCAAATGCCTGCGTGGTACGACATATCTAACGCTGATTTGACCAAACGCGAGGACGAGGGTGGGCTGCGTGCCTCGCAAACTGCTCTAGAGGTATTGCTTGCGCGCGAGAAGGCGCGTGGCATTGCGGCCAACCGTATTGTGGTGGCTGGGTTCTCGCAGGGTTGCGCCATGGCGCTGATGACTGGGCTGCGCCACAGTGAGAAGTTGGCAGGCATTGTGGCGTTGTCGGGTTATTTACCTTTGGCCGATACCACGGCGGCTGAGCGCCATGCTGCCAACGCGCAAACCCCCATTTTTATGGGCCACGGCCAGCAAGACAGCGTGGTGCCGATGGCGCGGGCTAGTGCCTCGCGCGACACGCTGGCGGGGCTGGGCTACAGCGTTAACTGGCACGAATACCCTATGGCGCACTCGGTGTGCATGGAGGAAATCGCTGATTTGAGCCTGTGGCTCAATAAAGTGCTGGCTTAAAGCGTTTTTAGGGCAAGGCCCCGCAAAGCCTTACAATAGGGAGTTAACTTAAACTGGACTCCTCAATTCTGTATGGCCAAAGAAGATCTGATTGAAATGCAAGGCCTTGTGGCCGAAGTGCTGCCTGACTCGCGTTTTCGCGTGACGCTAGAAAATGGCCATGAGATCATCGCCTACACCGGCGGCAAAATGCGCAAGAACCACATTCGTATTATTGCGGGCGACAACGTCACCGTTGAGCTGTCGCCGTACGATTTGAGCAAAGGCCGCATCATGTTCCGCCACATCGCGGGTCGCGCAGGCCCCACACCACGTGGACCAAGGTAATAAAATTTATAACCATTAAAAAAGCGCGGTCTATGCCGCGCTTTTTTTGTGGGCCAAGTAGATTTAAGGTTTGCGTGCAGACGCTTTGCGGTCAGCGTCAGATTTTTGCGCACTCGGGCGCTCGCTGACCATTTTGAGGTAAGGCTTGTAGTCCACACCGCCTGCAATGAGCAAGTCTTCACCATAAACTACTTTGCTAGCCATGCCAACAACGGGCAGGTTAACGTAGGCGCTGCAGTCGGCCTGGGTAAACATGTCGCCTGCCACAAAGGGGGCAAATTTTGCCAACTGCTTGAAAGCGGCAATATTTTTAGTCAGTTGCTTGTGCACCCGCTCTTTGGCTGAGTCGCTGATGGTGCCGCCAAAAAACGCTTGGCCATACAGCTCGCGGGCTACCAGCTCTAGGTGCAGGTCAACGTAGATGCCCAGCTCGCGCACCTTGGCAGCGGCAAAAGGGTCAGCGGGCAGCAGCGCAGGGCTAGGGTACGCGGTGTCAATGTATTCCAAAATAGCTTGGCTCTCGCACACAGCGCCTTGTGGCGTGCGCAGGTAGGGAATTTTGCCCAGCGGCGAGTCAACTTTGTTGGCATCGCTAATGTCTTTGGGGTGCACCAGTTCTTCCGTAAAAGGCACGTTCTTCTCTAGCAGGGCAATTTTGACTTTGTTGTAGTAGTTAGATACTGGAAATCCGCATAAAGTGATCATGGCTTGGCTCATAAAAAATAGATAACGATAGTTTAGGCGATACGTCTACACGGCGGCTGCAGCGCAGGCGACAATACAGGGTAATAAAGGGTTTACATAAGATGGCGATTCAGTGGTTTCCTGGGCATATGCGTGCCACGCAAAAGGCGATTAGCGACCGCATCAAAATGATTGATGTGGTCATTGAGCTGCTAGACGCACGCCTGCCCGGCTCTAGCGCCAGCCCCATGATTGCCGAGCTGACAGCAGGCAAACCCGCGCTAAAAGTGCTAAACAAGCAAGACCTGGCCGACCCCGCACGCACCGATCTGTGGCTAGTGCATTACAACGCGCTGCCGGGTACGCGCGCCATCGGGCTAGATGCTAGCGTGAAGGCCCCAGCCAAAGAAATTATCAAAGCCTGCCACCAGCTGGCCCCGTCGCGCGGTGGCATGGTCAAGCCCATGCGCGTGCTGATTTGCGGCATACCTAACGTGGGCAAGTCCACGCTGATCAATACCTTGAGTGGTAAAAAACACGCCAAAACAGGTGACGAAGCAGGCATTACCAAAATTGAGCAGCGCATCACCCTGGCCGATGATTTTTATTTGTTCGACACGCCCGGCGTGCTGTGGCCGCGCATTATCGTGCCGCAAAGCGGCTATAACTTGGCTGCCAGCGGCGCTATAGGCCGCAATGCATTTGATGAGCAAGAAGTAGCGATTGAACTTGCTGCGTATTTGCAAGCTAACTACCCAACGCAGGTAGAGGCGCGCTACAAACTTAAGGACGTAGCCCACATGACCGACGAGGCGCTGCTTATAGAGGTGGGCCGCAAGCGCGGTGCCATGCTGGGCGGCGGTAAGTTTGATATGCAAAAAGCGTCTGAAGCTTTGATCTACGATTTTCGTGCTGCCGTGATGGGCCGCATTACGCTAGAAACACCCGAAGAATTTGCCGTGTGGCTGACTGCAGGCCAAGCGCAAGACGCTGTGCGCCAAGTGAAAAAAGATGCGATTGAGCTAGACCGCAAAATTAGGTTTAAGCAAATACCTAAGCCGCCTAAACCGTTTGCAGAGCGCTAATATAAGCGGTGCAGCAGGATCACTGCGTAGAGCTCACTGCGCACTGTTCGTTACAGTGCGCGCACTAGCAAACACACGCCAATATTAGCGGCCACGATAATCAAGAACCACATCACAGGTGGCGGTGCGCTGAACTCGTCAATCTTGCCGCCTGCGTGCCCCGCCGCAGTCATGCCCGGGCCGCTGAGCAAGCTGAAGGCCTAAAACGTAAGCCCTAAATTCAGCAGCACACCGGGCAAGGCAAATTTAACGTGCTGTAAGAAAAATATTGCGGTGCCTTTAACGCCTTGTTTGGGTGCTACTTTTGCTCTGTAGAACATGCTGTATTAAAGCTGCGATCTATTAAATCTACGAATCTTTACATTCCGCATATCTCAAAGTATTAGTCGCAGTCTTGTGCCAGTCACATGCAAACGGAGCACAATGAATCGTTCGTTTATTTTCATCAAGGCTCTTATGATCAAGTTTTACTATCATCCATCGCCCAATCCTGCCAAAGTAGCACTGTACCTAGAAGAGACCGGCACGCCCTATGAAATGGTGCCTATCGACACCCGCAAAGGCGATCAGCACAGTAATGCTTTCAAGGCCATCAACCCGAATGCCAAAACCCCCGCCATGACCGATGGCGAGGTGACTATTTTTGACAGCACCGCCATGCTGCTGTATTTAGCTGAAAAAACCGGGCAATTTTTACCCTTCAACACGCCCGCTGCGCGCGGCCAAATGTTGTCGTGGATGATGTTTGTTGCCACCGGCATAGGCCCCTACAGTGGGCAAAGCGTGCACTTTAAACATTTTGCACCCGAGCCTAAAGAATACGCAGTC
>JANOSN010000066.1:0-2133 GCA_031415895.1 Polaromonas sp.
TCGACTTCAACCCCACATTCACCATCCCCTCAACTTGCTGGCCACCTGCTGGTGCAATGCTTGATAGCCCAAGGCGTGACGCATGCGTTTGGCGTGCCGGGCGAAAGTTATCTGGCTGTGCTGGACGGGCTGCACCATTACAAAGATCACATTCAATTTATCACTTGTCGACAAGAGGGCGGTGCTGCCTTTATGGCCGAGACAGCAGGTAAGCTGACCGGTCGCCCGGGTGTGTGCATGGTCACTCGCGGGCCAGGCGCCACCAATGCGTCGATTGGTGTGCACACTGCTTTTCAAGACAGCACGCCCATGGTGCTGCTGGTGGGCGATGTGGGCAGCGACATGCGCGACCGCGAGGCTTTCCAAGAGCTTGAATACCTGAGCTTTTTTAAGTCGATGACCAAGCGGGTAGAGCGCATAGACGATGCGCGCCGCATCCCTGAATACATTGCCCGCGCTTTTGCCACCGCCATGAACGGCCGCCCCGGCCCCGTGGTGCTGATATTGCCCGAGGACATGCTGACGCAAACGGTTGCCGCCGCACCGCTGCTGCGTGTTGAACCCGTGCAAGCCTGGAGCGACCCCGGCGCGCTGCGCACCCTGCGCCAGATGCTGCTGGCCGCCCAGCGCCCCATCGTGATAGCAGGCGGTGGTGGTTGGACACCGCAGGCCGCGCAGGCCCTGCAACGCTTTGCCGAGAATTGGCAACTGCCCGTGACCAACGCGTTCAGGTTTCAAGACACGTTTGACAACCACCACCCGCTGTACGCAGGCGATGTGGGCATTGGCATTAACCCCGCGCTAGCCAAGCGCGTTCAAGACAGCGATTTGGTCATTGCCATAGGCCCGCGCTTGGGCGAGATGACCACCGGCGGCTACACGCTATTGCAAGCGCCGCGCCCCGTGCAAAAGCTAGTGCACATCCACGCCAGCCCTGAAGAGCTAGGCCGGGTATACCAAGCCAACCTTGCCATTTGTGCCAGCATGAACGCTGCAGCCCGCAGCCTAGAGGTGTTAACTGCTCCAGTATCTGTAGCATGGGCAGACTACGCTGCACAGGCCAATGCGGACTACCGCGTCAACATCGCCCCCCAAGCCTTGTCCGACCTGCCGTGGGACACCGACGGTGGTGCAGCCGGGTCGATCAACATGCCGCACATTGTGCAAACACTGCAAAAGCATTTGCCCACCGACGCAGTGCTGACCAATGGCGCAGGTAACTTTGCCAGCTGGGTACACCGCTACTTTCAATACAGCGGCTTGGCCAAAGGCCTGAAAACGCAAGTGGCACCCACCAGCGGCAGCATGGGGGCAGGCGTGCCAGCCGGCATAGCCGCGCACATCATGACAGGGCGCTGCGCTTTTACAATAGCAGGCGATGGTGATTTTTTAATGACCGGGCAAGAGCTGGCCACTGCCGTGCAGCACGGCGCAAAAAGCATCGTGCTGCTGCTCAACAACGGCACCTACGGCACCATCCGCATGCACCAAGAGCGCGATTATCCGCAGCACGTCAGTGGCTCGGCACTGAACAACCCCGACTTTGCGGCACTGGCGCGGGCGTATGGTTATGCAGGGGTGCGCATCACGCACACTGCGCAGTTTGAAGCTGAATTATTAGCGGCATTGGCACGGCCTGAGGGTACGCTGATTGAGCTGATCATCAGCCCTGAAGTCATTAGCACGCGTGGTACCTTAGCGGCGATTACGCGTAAGGCTTTGGGGCAATAACGGTCTGGGACTCCCCTGAGGCAATGCATTTCTTCGTTGTTTACCTTGGACGGGCGGCGGGACATCTCGCTGTAAAAAATTTCCGAAAACACGCACGAACTTTGACCGCGCAAGGCTGGCTTTTGCACCGCGCGCCTTTCTACAATTTTTCCATCGAGACGCTCCCACCGCTCGCCCTGGTTGATGTTGTAGTTTTAAGTCACGTGCTCCGGTTTGGGCAATCTGCGCGGTTAGCCCCAGCCCACTACAAGCGGCCTGCTGCGCCGTAGGGCTGTCGCCACCGATTAGAACCCCGGGCTCGAGGAACGCAAATGCAGGGGATCAGGAATTTAGATGTTTGAGCGCTTGCGCGAGGCTCGTTATTCCCCCCGGAATGTGGCGCTGCAGATGCTTGGCCGAAGG
>JANOSN010000067.1:0-8949 GCA_031415895.1 Polaromonas sp.
GGAATTGGTTAACTGTAGTCGACGTATTTGCTATAAATTTAATAGCTGACTAATTAATAAATACTTGGACTACAAGGCTATTTGATTGCTATAAATCAACTTTTTCTACTACGGTGGGGACACGCGGTGCCAGTGCGCACATCAACTCATAGCCCACCGTGCCCGCCGTAGCCGCCACTTCGTCAATCGGTAGTACAGCACCATTGCTGGCACGGCCCCACAGCGTAACCTCGGTGCCTGCACGAACATCTGGCACATGCGTCACATTCACTGTGATCATGTCCATGCTCACACGGCCCACTGTGCTTGTGCGCTGGCCTGCTACCAGCACCGGCGTACCCGTGGGACAAAAACGTGGGTAACCGTCTGCATAGCCGCCTGCCACCACAGCAATGCGCATAGGCTTATCCGCTACAAACGAGGATCCATAGCCCACACTGTCACCTGCTGCCAAATCCTGCGTTGCCAATACCTGCGAGGACAGAGTCATCGTAGGCTGCAAATCCCAATGCTGTATGTCATGCTGGGGATAATCTGGCGCGCTGCCGTATAGCGTGATGCCCGGGCGGATCCAGTCGGTTCGCAGGGTGTCGGCGTTGTAACGCAAGGTGGCGGCGCTGTTGCTTAAGCTGCGCTCGCCAGGCAAGTCTTGTGTGGCGGCGTTAAAGCGCGCCAGCTGGTGGGCAATGCCGTCGCGGCCCATGCGCTGCGCGTCGGCATCGCTAAAGTGCGTCATGTGCGTAATCTCATCCACTTGGGGCAATGCGTTGAGCCGCGTCCATGCGCTGCGGTAGCTCTCAGGTTTGAAGCCTAAGCGGTTCATGCCCGAGTTCATTTTTAAAAAAATGCGATGCGGCACATTGGTTTTATGCGTGGCTAGCATGTCGATTTGCTCAGTGCAGTGCACCGTGTGACACAGCGACAGGCGCGAACACAGCTCTAAGTCACGCAACTCAAACGCGCCTTCTAGCAACAAAATCGGCCCCCGCCAGCCAAGGTTGCGCACACGCTGTGCTTCGTCCAAATCTAACAGGGCAAACCCGTCCGCAGCTCGCAGGCCATCAAAAGCGCGCTCAATACCGTGGCCATAGGCGTTGGCTTTGACTACAGCCCAAGCTCTGGCATCAGGCGCAGCGGCGCGCGCGCGTGCAAGATTGTGTTGCAAAGCAGCTGTATGGATGGTGGCAAGTATCGGGCGCGGCATGGCGGGCGGGCTAAAATTTGGTAATAACGTGGGCTGTCAAGCAGGTATTTCGCTAGTGTAGACGCAAGGCCACCGTGCTTTAACGCCTTGATAGCATGCTATAAAGTCAAGTTATAGTTTATTAGTTAACCCAATCTTTACGTGAAACGCGGCTTTTATACCATCATGTCGGCGCAGTTCTTCAGCTCGCTGGCAGACAATGCTTTGTTTGTAGCTGCAGTAGAGCTATTGCGCGCCAGTGGCCAGCCTGAGTGGCAGCGCGCCGCCTTGGTGCCTATGTTTGCATTATTTTATGTGCTGCTTGCGCCTTTCGTGGGGGCGTTTGCAGACTCGCAGCCCAAAGGCAAGGTGATGCTGATCAGTAACGGCATCAAAATTATCGGTTGCTTGATGATGCTGTTTGGCGTGCACCCGCTGCTGGCTTACGCTGTAGTGGGCTTAGGTGCTGCAGCATATTCGCCAGCCAAATACGGTATCTTGACGGAGTTGTTGCCATCGTCGCAATTGGTCAAAGCCAATGGTTGGATCGAAGGCTTAACCATTGGCTCGATCATTTTGGGTGTGTTGCTGGGTGGCCAGTTGGTGGGTGTAGCCATAGCGCAAGTGCTGCTATCGGTGGACTTTCCTGTGATCACTACCAGTGTGGATACCGCACCTGAGGCGGCAATTTGCGTGCTGATTTTTGTTTATTTGCTGGCCGCATGGTTTAATAATCGCATACCTCTGACCGGCGCCACCATGCGTGCCATGCCTAAAAATTTGTTGACTTTGCTGCCTGATTTTTGGAGCTGCAATACTGCTTTGTGGCGCGACAAACTCGGACAAATTTCGCTGGCAACTACCACATTATTTTGGGGTGTGAGCGGTAATTTGCGTTACATCGTTTTAGCTTGGAGTGCGGCGGCGCTGGGCTATAGCACTACGCAAGCATCATCTTTGGTGGGTGTGGTGGCTATTGGCACTGCCATCGGCGCGGTGATTGCGTCAATGCGCATGCGCCTAGAACATGCGCCCAAGTTGATGCCTTTGGGTATTGCCATGGGCCTGTTGATGATTGTGCTGAACTTCATCACCAATGTTTGGTTTGCCGCACCATTTTTGATTTTGTTGGGGGCTATTGGTGGATTTCTAGTGGTGCCCATGAACGCATTGCTACAACACCGCGGCCATAACCTGATGGGCGCTGGCCGCTCGATTGCAGTACAAAACTTCAATGAACAAGCCTGCATTTTGAGCTTAGGTGCCCTGTACACCTTGGTGGCTACGGTTAACTGGTCAGACTTTGCGCTGGTGGGTCAGCTGGGCTTGAGTAAGCTAAAGCCCGAGCAGCTAAGCGCCTACCTGGCTATCACGATGTTTGGCCTCTTGATTGCAGGCATGATGCTGCTGATTAAGCGTTGGCATGCTTCTAACTTGGTGCACCACAAAGCTGAGCTGGAGCGCCTCATGAATATCGCCCGCCACGACGAATTGCACGGCTAGGGCATGCAGACCTCGCCTGCTTCTGGCACGGCACGTTTAGCGGTCGGCGCCTTATTGATCAACGCCTTGGTGTGGGGCGTGTCGTGGTGGCCATTTCGCGCCCTGCAAGGGCATGGGCTGCATCCGCTGTGGACCACGGCTATCGTCTACGGCCTAGCGACTATCGCTTTGACTTTAGTTAAGCCCGGGGCTTGGCGCGCATGGCTGCAATACCCAGCCATAGCGTGGCTGGCTTTAGGCTCAGGCCTGACCAATATCTGTTTTAACTGGGCCGTCACCGACGGCGATGTGGTGCGTGTGGTTTTGCTGTTTTATCTGATGCCCGCATGGTCTGTGCTGCTGGCTTGGCCCTTGTTAGGCGAGCGGCCTCGGCCCATGGGGCTACTGCGCCTGGCCTTAGCATTATCGGGCGTGCTGTTGGTGCTAAAGCAGCCCAATACAGCATGGCCTGTGCCACAGAGCTTGGTAGATTTTTTAGCGCTGGCAGGCGGCTTTAGTTTTGCCTTGGTCAACATCATGCTGCTCAAGCTACGACACACGCCAAGCGAGGCGCGCATGCTAGGCATGTTCAGTGGCGGCGCGGTGATGTCGGCTGCTGTAGCGCTGTGGGGTGGTGCTGCAGGCTGGGTGCCAACCTGGCCTGCGCTGCAATGGGACTGGGTGCTGTTGGCCTTGGCGCTAGCAGTAGCATTTTTGTGCAGCAACTTGGCTTTGCAATATGGCGCAGCACGCCTGCGCGCCAGCACCACGGCGCTGGTGATGCTCTCTGAGATTGTGTTTGCCAGCCTGTCGTCGGTATGGCTTGGAGCCGCAGTGCTTGAGCCGCGCATTCTATGGGGTGCAGCTTTAATTTTGGCCGCCGCAGTATGGGCCGCTACTGCCGAGCAGCAGCGGCTTGCGTCACCATAGTGCGAACATGCTCAAGCAAGTTTGCATCGGTATAAGGCTTGGTCAAGTACAAATCAACACCAGCTTCATGCGCTAAATCGCGGTGCTTATCGCTAGCGCGTGAGGTAATCATGATGATGGGCAGGCCGGTCATGTGTGGTAATTCGCGGATGCGTTTGGTCAAGTCTAGGCCGTTGAGGTTAGGCATTTCCAAGTCGGTCAACACCATCGCAGGCGGTTTTTCGCGCAAGCTGTCCAGCGCTAAGAAGCCATCATTGGCACTGGTGACCTCGTAGCCCGCATCTTCTAGCAATTGTTCCATCGAGCGACGTACCGACAACGCGTCGTCCACTACCAAAATACGTGTGCGTTTAACGGCCAAGCGTTTACGCAGCGCCACAGAGCCTGTCACCCGAACACTAGCGCGTGCAGCGCGCTCCAGGGCGGGTACATCGAGCACAAACATCGGCTTGCCGTCGGTACGCATGGCACCGCCGACCACACCTGCAATGCGGCGCGCCAGTCGGCCCACGTCTTGCAAAATCAACTCGCGCGCATCAACTACTGCATCAACTATCAAGGCAATAGTGCCTGTGGCCGCTTTGGCCAGAACGCAAGGTTTATAAACGCTAAGCAAGTCAAACTGATCTTCATAACCCAGCCATACGCTGAGCCCATAGGCGGGGTATATATTACCCATGTGTTCTAGGCACACTTTGCCATCATGCAGTGCTAACCTCACTTCGTCAGCAGCCAGCGCTTGCACCACTTGATCAGCGGGCAAAGCCACCCACTCATCACCGCAGCTGACAATCAGCGACTGCGTAGCACCAGTTGACACAGGCACGTGTAGCGTGAAGGTGCTGCCCTCGTAGGGCTTGCTGTCGATTTCTAGGCGACCTTTGAGCGCGCTGATACGGTCGTTGACCACATCCATGCCCACACCGCGGCCAGAGACCTCAGAGACCTCGCCTTTGGTGCTAAAACCGGGCCGCAAAATTAAACGGCGTAACTCGTCTTCAGTCAATTGCGCACCGCGCTCGATCAAGCCGTATTCAATGGCCTTGTCGTACACCGTGGGTAAGTCAATGCCCTTGCCGTCATCAGCGCAAATTACTTCTACCTCTTGGCCGCTACGGCGAAAGCTCAGTGTGACTGTGCCTACCTCAGACTTACCTAACATCAGACGCTCGTCTGCGGTTTCTAGGCCATGGTCTACAGCATTGCGCAGCAAATGCAGCAATGGCTCGGTCAGGCGGGTCAACACGTCCGCATCTAATGTGGTGGCCTCGCCAATGATGACGAGCTGGGCTTGTTTACCGGTAGTGGAGGCGGTTTGTGCCACGTTGCGCTTTAGTCGAGCTACCACCGATTTGACCGGCACTAAGCGGGCCTGTAGTAAATCGCGGTGCTGTTCGCGCAAAGACACATCTTCATCACGAAGAAGTTGCATGCCGCGCACCAAATGCTTTTTGGCCTCGCGTGCAAGTTCCAATTCGTCTTGCACAGCTTCGCTGACAAAGCGCGAAAGGCCGTGCAGCGCATCGTAGCGGTCCATCTCCAGCGGGTCAAAGCCTTGGCCTGCTTCGCGCTGCTCATTGAGCTGAACCACCTGCTTGTCCACGGTTTGCTCTAGCTCGCGCAGGCGCAGGTTCAGTTGTGCGTGATGCAGTTCTAGAGCGGCTAGGCGCTCATCGGCATCACGCACGATCTGGCTAAAGCGTTGGGTATTAATGATGGACTGGCCCGAGCGGCGTAAAACGCGACTCAGGCGGTCTACACCTACGCGCAGTGTTTGGGTGTCAGCTGCCGGTCCAGTAGGCGCATCCGCCATGACCGCACCCGTTGCGGTGGGCTGGGCAGCGCCGTCCATGGCCATGCCTGCAGACAGCGGTTCAGGGGTTTGCACATCAACGCTGTCGTCACGAATCCAACTGACCCAATCGAGCATGCGCTGCAAGTTGGCTACCGCATAGGCTGGTGGTGCCTCTTCTCCATGCAAGTGCGCCACCATGTGTTGCAGCACGCCTACGCAGTGCTGCATGTCGCGCACGGCAGCAAGGTTAACCGGTTGGCCTGCCTTCACACACTCTAGCGCCCATTCCATCACGTCTTCTAGGCGGTGCGCAGTGCGACCGATGCCGGGTAAGCCAATGATGTTGCCAGACCCCTTAAAGGTATGGGCAATACGTTGGGCCTCAATCATTTGTGGGCCAGTGGCTTGACCTAAGGCCAGATTGTCTAAGTGCGCCAGTAACTTTTCTAACTGCTCAGGGGCATCCGCCAACATGGCTGACAGTAAGCCCAAGTCCACCTCGCCAGTAGCTAAGCTCACGTCTTCCTCTTGCGCGGGCTCTAGTGGGGCGTTGTTGGCGGCTAGTTCTTCAGCCGCCAGCGCTGGGTGCACCATCAGCATGCCGCTAAGCAATTCGAGCACCGATTCATCAGGTTTTACAGGACATGCCCGCAGGTACTGCAAAATGATTTGTAAGCTGCTGTCTTGTGCAGGCGCTTCTAGATAAGCCTGCGCGGGCACAGTCCAGCCTTGCAACCACTTAATAGCTTCGGGTTGCGGCGTGTGCATTTGCAGCGTAGCAAATTCAGCAATTTGCTGTAGATAACCGCCCCAACCATGCAGACCCACCAAAGCGCTGGCCTGGATGCTACGGTCAATCACGCCCAAGATCGGTTCAAGGTGCTCAGCCGCTGCTGATGGGTGCTGCAATGCATCCACCATGGCCTGATGGGTAGACGGTACATCCAGCGCGAATTCCTCGCGCAGCAAGCCTAATAGATCGTCCAGTGTCATGGCTAGTATGTGGTGACGGTGTGTGCTAAGGCGAAAAAAAGCTTAAAAGTGCGGCACAGCTTACGCAGTTTGCTCTGGCAGCTTGAACTGGCCCACGGCCTGTGTCAAACGGCGAGAAAAATCTGCCAGAGTTTGCGTCGAAGCGGTCTGCTCTGTAATAGCGGTAGAGGTCTGCTCGGTGCTTTGGTTAATGTCCAGCACCGATTGCTGCAAGCTGGCCGCAAGCTGGGCTTGCTGATCCGAGAAGGCTGCAATCTGGCGCACCAAGCCCACCAGCTGCTGTGTCGTCGTTTGTGTTTGGTTCATCTGCACACCAGCACGTTGCGCCAGTTCAGACTGTTTTACCACCTCGCCGATCAGACGGTTTACCGTGAACAGTGTTTCGTTGGTTTCAGCCTGAATGTTACCTACAAGTTGCGAGATCTGCGCAGTAGCTTGGCGTGAGCTGTCTGACAAGCGCTGCACCTCTTCTGCCACCACCGCAAAACCGCGGCCCGCTTCACCCGCCGTAGCCGCTTGCATAGACGCGTTCAGCGCCAGTACGTGAGTGCGTTCCGAGATGGCGTTAATCAGCTGCACCGCAGTAGAAATTTCTTGAGAACGCTCGCCCAAACGTTTAAAGCGTTTTTCCATGTCAGAGATAGAGTCACGCAGCTGGTCCATACCCTTGACCGTGCCATCCACCGCCGTCAAAGCCGCCTGCGTTGCTGTTGCGGCTTTTTCTGCTGCCGTGTTGGATTGGTCTGACAAAGATGCCATTTGCGCTAGCTGATCGGTGGCTTGATTCAAGTTATTCGACATCGACAGCAAGGCATCTCGCTCTGAGCGGGCGGTTTCTTCCACCATCACAGACTGCACACGCACTGCCTCAGAGGTTTTGCGCACTTGCTCGGCAATGTCTTGCACCTCAGCCAGCGTACGGCCAGTTTCGTCAGACAACTGGTTAATGGATGATGACACCGTACCGATAATGTCCTCGGTCACAGGCGCGCGTGCTGTCAGGTCTCGGTTACCTAACTGGAACACGGTCTGCAGCAAGGCAATCACAGAGTTGTTGAGTGTTTCGTTTTCTTTAGCCGCTTTTTCTAGCGACGAAATACGGTCATCCAGCAGTCCGTCAAATGAGCGACCTAGTTCACCAATTTCGTCTTGCCCTTTCAACTGTGTGCGCGCGCTTGTGTTACCTGACGCCACCTGCTGCACAGTGGTTGTTAGCTTTTGAATGGGCGCCAAGAATTGGCGTAAAAATAAACTCACCAATAAGGCCGCAATAGCGACCACCGCTAAACCAATGAATACTGCGCGCAACAGTGCAGACGCGTTCAAGTCATTAATAGGTTGATCAGCTTCGGCTTTATTAATTTTTGCCACCACAGCCCAGTTGAGACCCTGCACTTTCAAAGGGCCGTAAGCACCTATAGAGTCAATGCCTCGGTAGTCGGCAAAGTTGATAAATCCGCTTTGTCCTGCGAGTGCAGGTCGTGTGGCCTCTGAATCCACAGCCACCAGCCCTACAGATGTTTCTTTTTTCAGCATGGTCGCGCGCACATTGGCAGCCAGCTTATCGCCCAGTTGCGCTGCAAAAGCCTCCTTGTTTTCTACCAAATAACGCGCATTGGTACGCATTAATTTGTCAGGGCCCACAATAAACATATCGCCCGTGTCACCCAGGCCGATCTTGGCCCAACCTTTGTTAGAGCTCATGACCTCGGTAATTTTGTCGACTGGGTATTGCATGGCCAACACGCCGATTTGCTTGTCGCCATCAAAAACAGGTACGGCAGCAAAAGCGGCTACGTCGTCATAAGAGGCTAAGTACGGGGCAAAGTCCGAAAGGTACACGCTGTCGCGGTTAGGCGCTTGCTTGACTTTGTTATAGGCCTCGGCCAACTTAGTGCCCGCAGAAATACCTGTCTTTAATGATGCGGCAAAGTCCAATTCTTTAAACACTGAATAAACCACGGTGTCTGTGTCTGTATCGATCAAAAACGCGTCATAGTATTCCAGCAGCTTTTGAGCACGCTCTAGACCTGGGTGATACAGCGCGTGGGCTTGCGCGTAAGCATAATTGCCTTGCGGGCGCATGAGCTTTTCCTTTTGTCCCAGTGGGTTAGGGTTGGCTGCAATAAATTCAGCCTGCAGTGCCAAGCCGTTGTCGTCTAGCGCCGCAATCGCTTTGGCCAAGTCAGGTGCTGCACCGGTATTGCGTTTGGCAAATTCAGGTGCAAATTGTTTTTGCGAATACTCGGCCATTGCTGAACTGGCGGCATCTTTGGTAACGCCGGCGTCCTTGCCTGCCGTGGCAAAGCCGTTTTTGAGTGCGCGCATGCCGTCAATCGTGGCACGCTGCGCGGCCAATGCTTGCAAAGAGCGCACACGGCCGTTAATCTCGTCTGTCACCTGGGACACTTTGGTGTCTCGCAGCGACGTCAGCTGCGATTGCGTGCGGTCTGTCAACGCAGTGTCTGCCAAGGTAGAGGTACCTTGCCACAATAACGCAGCGGTGATTACCACCGGAATTAAAGTTAGCAGGCCAGCGCCCAACAGCATTTTTTGCCGAATATTC
>JANOSN010000068.1:0-4038 GCA_031415895.1 Polaromonas sp.
CGCAGGCCACTGATGTGGGTGTGAACAAGGCAACGCGTAAGTTGTTTGCGGTGGCTAACACCCCGCAGGCTGTTGCTGATTTAGGGTTGCAGGGCCTGGAGAGTTACATCAAAACCATTGGCCTGTTTCACTCTAAAGCCAAGCATTTACTAGAGACTTGCCATATCTTGGCGAGCCAACACGGCGGTGTGGTGCCGCGCACGCGTGAGGCGCTAGAGGCGCTGCCGGGGGTGGGGCGCAAAACCGCTAACGTGGTGCTGAACGTGGCCTTTGGCCAGCCGACGATGGCGGTGGACACGCATATTTTTCGCATGGGTAACCGCACGGGCTTGGCCCCTGGCAAAACGCCTTACGATGTGGAGATGGGTTTACTCAAACGCATTCCACCCCAGTATTTGGTCGACGCACACCATTGGCTCATTTTGCATGGCCGCTATGTGTGCCAAGCGCGCAAACCGCTGTGCTATGACTGCGGCGTGGCGCAGTACTGTGCGTTTAAGCCTAAAACGCTACCTGCGGCTAACTGAAATATTGCGCCGTGCAAACTCACACAGGTCATAAATTTAAATGATGAACGCTCTTAAATTTATAGCTGCTTGTGTAGTATTTACTTGGACTACTAGCATATTTGGGCAAAAAATCAGCGTGACAGACGATGCGGGTATTGCCATCACGCAAAGCCAGGCCATCCGCACCTGCGACGGCGTGCAAGGCTTTGATGCGCAAACCGCCCTCACCCCCACCATCAACCGCGAGGAACCACACCATGACTGCACCACATCACACTACTATTGAATCCACGAATCACTCCACACGTCGTAATTTCTTATTAAATACGGTTGTAGTCCAAGTATCTATTGCTCAAGCAGCTACATTTTTAATAGCAACTGGTGGGCTAGCCAATCCTGTATTTGCGCAGGCTGACTACCCGGCTAAGCCAGTAAAAATCGTGGTGGGCTTTCCGGCAGGTGGTGGCACTGATGTGTTTGCACGCGCGCTGGCGCAGGGCTTGTCGACACAGCTAGGCCAGCAGTTCATCATCGACAACAAGCCCGGTGCGGGCGGCGTGGTAGCCAGCCAAAGTATGTTGCAAACTGCCAATGACGGCTACGCGCTGCTGATGGGCAGCACGTCCACCCAGACCATTGCCCCGCTGCTGTACACCAAGCGGCCTTACAGCGCGGCAGACTTTACGCCCATAGCGCACATTGCCAGCGTAGGCATCGTGCTGGTAGCGCACCCTTCAGCACCGTTTAACACCGTGGCCGAGCTGATAGCGTATGCCAAACAGCGCCCCGGCCAAGTGAACTACGCCTCGGGTGGCAACGGCGTGACCAACCATTTGGCCATGGAGCTGTTAAAAAGCCGCACTGGCACGTTTATGACCCACATCCCCTATCGCGGCTCAGCCCCTGCGCTGCAAGACGTGATGGCAGGCGTGGTACCCGTGATGTTTGACAGCATAGCCGCCAGCGGCCCGCAGATCAAAGCAGGCAAAGTGAAAGCCTTGGCCGTAGCCAGCGCCCAGCGCCTAGACGCCCTGCCCGGCGTGCCCACGGTAGCCGAAGGTTCAGCAGCACTGAAAGACTTTGAAACCAGTGGCTGGGTAGCCCTGTACGCCCCCAAGGCCACCCCCGCTGCTGTAGTAGCGCGACTGCAAGACGCCGTAGCCAAAGTGCTGGCAGCGCCCGACGTAGCCACCCGTTTTGCCACCCAAGGCGCAGCCCCCCGCTTTTTAAACGCCGCGCAGCTCACGGCTTTTGAAGCGGCAGAGACCGCTAAATGGCAAGAGGCGGTGAAATTTAGCGGGGCTAAGTTGGACTAACCGTACCGATACGCTATTAATTCAATAGCTAATTAATCAATAAATACTTGGACTACAAGCACTTTTCACCTGATTAGCCAGATGCCTCAGATGCCTCAGATGCTGAAAAATAACCGTTCGGGCTGAGCTTGTCGAAGCCCTCATAAACCCTTCGACAAGCTCAGGGTCAACGGGCTGGTTATCTGAGGCACCTGGCTAATCAGGCTTTTCATTGGTAATTAAGCCTAGTTTTACGGCCTAGTTTTACGGCCTAGTGGGCTGATTGGTGGATATGTCTATTAATTAGTTTCTCATTATTTACAAAAATATTAATTTGCATATAATAAGATTCAGTATGCCAACCCCTCCCCGCCTATTATCCGACCAAGCCAGCGCGCACCTGCAGGCGCTGGGCGCGCAACTGCGTGTACAGCGCAAGGCGCTAGGCATTAGCGCGACGGCGGCGGCAGAGGCGGCGGGCTTGTCGCGGGTGACGCTGCACCGCATTGAAAAAGGCTCGCCTGCGGTGACGATGGGGGCGTACCTGCATGTGATGGGTGCGCTGGGGCTAACACTGGGTGTGCAGCCGCAGGGCGGTCATGCACCCGCGCCCGCCCCTGCAGAGCGCAAAGGCTGGATACCGGCGCGCATACCGCTGGCAGACTACCCGCAGCTGCGCCAGCTGGCTTGGCAGGTGCACGGCACTGACATGCTAACGCCCGCTGAGGCGCTGGGCATTTATGAGCGCAATGCACGGCATTTAGACCTAGCTGCGTTGCAGCCCTCAGAGCGTGACCTGATGGATGCGCTGCTTTTGGCGTTGAAGGTAAGCGACGCTAGCCATGTTTAAGCGCCCTCACCACCAGCGCATTGCACGCGTGCTGCAGGCGCTAGACGGGCCGCTGCTGCACAAGCATAGCTGTTGGTTTGGCGGTGGCACCTGCATTGCGCTGCGCTATGGTGAATACCGCGAGTCGGTAGACATCGACTTTATCGTGTCAGACGTGCAAGGCTACCGCGCGCTGCGCGAGCTGCTAACAGGCCCGCTGGGGCTAGCGGCCATTACCAAGGCAGGTGCCATACCACTGCAGCCGCTGCGCGAGATACGGGCTGACCAATACGGCGTTCGCACCATGGTGCAAATGGACGGGCTGCCGATCAAGCTAGAGATAGTGCTAGAAGGCCGCATTGCACTAGACACGCCTAGCGCGGCTGACGCTATCTTAGGCATCAGCACCCTCACCCCGCGCGACATGGCCGCCACCAAGCTGTTGGCCAATTCAGACCGGCACGCTGACGACGGCGTGTTCAGCCGCGACGCAATTGACCTGGCGATGATGCAGCTAAAGCTACCTGCACTGCGCGCCGCACTGGCCAAGGCACAGCAGGCTTACGGCCCATCAGTAGCCCGCGATTTGGCAAAAGCCATCAACAACCTGCAGCAACGCCACGGCTGGCTAGAGCGCTGTATGCAAGCCATGGCCATCGACATGCCCAAGGCGCTGTTGTGGCAAAAAATTCGGGCGCTGCTGCGGGTGACATAAGCCAAAGCAAACCGATACCGCCAAGAAAGCGGCGGCACATCTTATGCAGCAATTTGGTCTAGAGCGGGACCTACAACTTCTGTAGCAGCATTTACCTGCCTCAGCTCGTGCACTTTGCCGTCTTGCATCACCACCACACGCTGCGCACCGGCAATGGTCTCTGGCCGGTGCGCCACGATGATGCGGGTGATCTGCATCTTGGCTAACTCTTGGGTGACCAGTTTTTCGTTGGCAATGTCTAGGTGGCTGGTGGCCTCGTCTAGCGCCAGCACCTTGGGCTGCTTGTACAAGGCGCGGGCCAGTAGCACACGCTGCTTTTGCCCACCGCTGAGCGACGAGCCCATGTCGCCCACCAGCGTTTGGTAGCCCATGGGCATGCGGGTAATGTCGGCGTGCACAGCCGCCAGCTGGGCGCACTGCTCAGCCCGGGCAGGGTCAGCCTGCACGTCAAAAAAGGTAATGTTGTCCAGTATGCTGCCCGCCAGCAAGGTGTCTTCTTGCATCACCGTGCCTATCAGCTTGCGGTAGTTGTGCAGCCCCAGCTGGCGCACGGGCAGGCCACCGTACAGCACCTCGCCCTCCACGGGCTTGCGCAGGCCCAGGATGATTTTGAGCAGCGTGGTTTTACCTCAATCGTGCTGGAGCCTGGCGAGAGCGTGGCTATCGTTGGCCCCAGCGGCTGCGGTAAAA
>JANOSN010000069.1:0-8081 GCA_031415895.1 Polaromonas sp.
CTGCAATCAATTGGCCGTCGCGCGCCACGCCTTCTAGCGCGGCCTTGGCCGATGGATAAATTTTGTTCACTCTCGTCTCCTGCAAATAACAATTACAACATTTCTACGGTACTACCTTGATGAGGCTAGTTTATCGCTTGATGGCGGCGCAGATCGGAATGTGCGCTATCAGTGTCAGGATTAAGGCGGGCAACCGTTAATCGCGGCTTAAGGTTAAGAAGCGTAAAACGGCTTTACAATAGAGACATATTGTTACTACATGTAGCATTGGCAACAACCAATGCGTACCTGACCAGTCTAATGTTCTTAAGCCTGCTATCTCACCCCGCAAATTACCGCTTCACTTTGGTGCTGCGGTTTTTGGTCTTGTGTTTAGGCTTGCCGATAGTTGCAGTGCTTTTGTGGGATATTTCTGGTCTTGACCGCACTGTCATAGCTTGGTACGGCAGCGCGCAGGGCTTTTATTGGAAAGACAATTTCTGGCTGACCGAAGTGTTGCATGTGGGCGCACGCCGCATCTGCGTGGCTGTGGCGCTATATTGCATCGTGGCCATTTGGCTGCCCATGGGCTGGTGGCGTCAAGCCAGCCAGCGCCAGCGCGTATGGCTGGCCTGCAATGTTTGGCTGTGCGCCATTGGCATAGCTGCCCTCAAGTCTGCATCGCTCACCAGCTGCCCTTGGGACTTGGCTGAGTTTGGGGCCAAAGGCTTATATATATGGCACTTCGCATCGCAACTAGGTGTTGATGCCAGCCCGGGCGCAGGCATCAGCGCGGACGGTGGCCCAGGGCGGTGTTTCCCGTCAGGCCATGCCTCATCATTTTTTAGTTTTTTACCAGCGTTTTGGTTGATCACTATTTACAACGCGCGGCGTGCCAAGCGCTTGCTCGCCGTGTTCTGCATCGCTGGACTGGCACTGTCGTGGGTACAGGTAATGCGCGGGGCACACTACCCTAGCCATTTGCTGTGGACCATGTGGCTGTGCTGGGCAGCGGGCACCATTACGGCGCCGCTGCTGCGCACTACGCCTGCTGCCTCAACTACACCTTTGCCTCAGCCTCTACCACTTCAGCCGCTGTCCTGAAAGCATCGACCGCTGCCGGAAAGCCGCAGTACACGCTGGCGTGCATAAAAATCTCTTGCAGCTCTTCTTTGGTCACGCCGTTGTTGAGCGCACCGCGCACATGAATTTTTAGCTCGTGCATTTTGCCCAATGCCACCAGCATGGACACGGTGACGATGCTGCGTGTTTTCAGGTCAATACCATCGCGCTGCCAGGTGTTGCCCCACGCATTGCGAATCACCAGCTCTTGCAGCGGACGGGTAAAGTCAGTGGCTCGGTTCATCGCACCTTGCACATAGTCAGCGCCTAGCACCGCAGTGCGGGTGGCTAGGCCTTTGTCATAAATTTCTTGGCTTGTTAGCTTGGTCATGTTGTGTCCTGCGGGGTTTAAAGTTTCCAGCCCATAATCATCGCACCAAGACAGCCTGTTTTTTTGATCATCCTTATTTAAAAGTGCCCGCCATGACCACACCGCGCTACCCTTTTCCTGACCTGAACACTTTGCCAGGCGACATCAAAGAGCGCATTCAAGAAGTGCAAGACAAAGCGGGCTTTATACCCAATGTGTTTTTAGCTTTCGCACGCCGCCCGGCCGAGTGGCGCGCCTTCTTTGCCTACCACGACGCGCTGATGCTTAAAGACAGCGGCAACCTGACTAAAGGCGACCGCGAGATGATCGTCACCACTACCAGCGCCGCCAACCACTGCCTGTATTGCGTGGTGGCGCACGGCGCAATTCTGCGCATCTATGAGAAAAAGCCTTTGGTGGCCGACCAAGTAGCGGTTAACTACCTTAAAGCCGACATCACGCCGCGCCAAAAAGCCATGCTCGACTTTGCTATGAAGGTGTGCCTTGACTCAGACAAAATCGTCGACGCGGATTTTGCTGCTTTGCATGCGCAAGGCTTTGACGATGAAGACGCATGGGACATTGCCGCCATCACCGCATTTTTTGGTTTGTCTAACCGCATGGCCAGTTTTAGCGGTATGGCGCCTAACCCCGAGTTTTATTTGATGGGCCGCGTGCCTAAAGTCAAAGCCTAGGTCAAGGTCATGTTCTGCACCAAGCCTAGACCTGCGCACTAGCAATATGCACCAGCAGCGTGCACCCGAATTGGCACGTTTTTCGCACTACTAAGGTGAAACAATCACCAAGGTAGGTTCATGTCAGGTTTTCGCACTTTTTTAAAAAGTGGGCACGCGCCCACGCTATTCGCAGCTTTCTTATATTTCGATTTTTGCTTTGCAGTTTGGGTGCTTAACGGCGCGATGGCACCGTTTATCTCTGAAACATACAACCTTACGCCCGCACAAAAGGGTTTCATGATATCGGTGCCCATCTTAGCGGGCGCACTGATGCGATTTCCGCTGGGGATTTTGTCGCAGTACATTGGCCGCAAAAACGCTGCACTGGTAGAGATGGGCTTGATTATTGCAGCGCTGATAGGCGGCTACTTTTTTATCAGCAAATACGACCATGTAATCGCCATGGGCGTGCTACTGGGCATTGCCGGGGCCAGCTTTGGCGTGGCGCTAAGTTTGGGCAGCGGTTGGTTTCCACCCAAATACAAAGGCTTGGCCATGGGTATAGCTGGTGCGGGTAACTCTGGCACCGTGCTGGCCGTGTTGTTTGCGCCACCACTGGCGACGGCTTATGGCTGGCAAACGGTATATGGCATTGCAGCTCTGTGCATGCTGCTACCCATGGCGGTGATGGTGGTGTTTGCCAAAGAACCCCCTGACATAGAGCACCAAAGTTTTCGCCAGCACATTGCCTGCTTGTTTGAAAAAGACGGTTGGGCTTTTAGCTTGATTTACGTGGTGACCTTTGGTGGCTTCATTGGCTTGGCCAGTTTTTTACCCACCTATTTTTACGACCAATTTAAAGTCACCAAAATAGAAGCCGGCCAGCTGACCATGCTGGCCGCGTTAATGGGCAGCGCAGTGCGTGTGGTGGGTGGCTACATATCTGACCGCATTGGTGGTATCAACACCTTAAGCGGTGTACTGGGTGTAGTAGCGGTCACTTTGGTGCTTTGCGGTTTAGCCAGTGGGTCGCTGGTATTGACCACGCTGTTGTTTATGCTGTGCTTTGCTGCGTTGGGCGCAGGCAACGGAGCGCTATTTCAGCTAGTACCACTGCGCTGGCCCATGACCACGGCGGTGGCTGGCAGCATGATTGGCGAAATTGGTGCGTTGGGCGGTGGATTTATACCTAACGCTATGGGTTTATCTAAACAATATCTTGGTACTTATCTTTGGGGGTTTGTAGCTTTTGCAGTGTTAGCAGTAGGCATGCTGGTCATGCTGCGCACCATGCAACTGAGGTGGACACGTACTTGGGCTGAAAAAGGTGGTCGTGCGCGTGCGGCGTAGGTTTTTAGATACTTCTATCCATTAAAAGTGCTTGTAGTCCAAGTATTTATTACTTACTTTGCTATTGAATTTATAGTATTCTGATTTGTTGCTTAGGTCTGGGTAGGACTCCACTGTTGCAATGCATTTCTTCGTTGTTTAGCCGTGGCGGGCGGCGGGACATATCGCTGCAAAAACTTTCGCGAACATGCGCGCCAGATGGTATTTATCTTGAGATGGTTTGCCGCACCTCGCTGCAGTTTTTGCATCGATACGCTCCCACCGCTTCACCCTGGTCGATTTAGTAGTAGTTAAAGCACGCTAGGCGATGTTTGCCCGAAGAGCCCGTGGTTCGGGTGGCGATAGCCCTACGGCGCAGCAGGCCGCGTACCAGTACAACGCAACAAAGCGAGAAGCAAAGCAAAGGCTAAAAAGCGCTAAAACACCATGAATTACCAACGAAATATGCCAGTAGTCCAAGTATTCATTGCTCAAACAGCTATCATTAAAATAGCATAGTGTAAAATATACCAGCCACAACAACTACCGTTTGCATTCCTAGTCACCGGCCAAAAGACTCCATTGGACATGAGTCTTTTGCAAACCAAGGTAAACATAGGGTTAAATTCTCGAGCAACACTTTCATAGTGCGCTCTAAGTGCTTGGTTTGCAAGGATATTTTTTGCACTACCTGTGTACAAAAACAGCTCTAAGTCCTTGATTTCATTGAACTTTTTTACAGTTAAGCCCTTGTAAGCGTGTGGATTCCTGCTACAGTGGTAAATAGTGCAAAAAAGTGGATATTTTTATCCACATTGCGCGTTTTTAGCAAAAACCATGTTTCAAGGCGCTTCCGCTCTCGCTCTCGATGCCAAAGGCAGACTCTCGGTACCCACGCGGCACCGTGAGGTGCTGAGCGCGACTGCGCTCGGGCAGCTCACCATCACGCGCCACCCCGATGGCTGCTTGATGATTTTTCCGCGCCCTGAGTGGGAAAAATTTCGTGAGCGTATTGCCCAAGTGCCCATGTCGGCGCAATGGGTCAAACGCATATTTTTAGGTAACGCGATGGACGTAGAAATGGACGGCACCGGCCGCATTTTGATCTCGCCCGAACTGCGTGCTGCCACTGGTATTACCAAGGACACGGTGTTAATGGGCTTGGGCAGCTACTTCGAGCTGTGGGACAAGGCCACACACGATGCCAAAGAGGCACAGGCGCTGCAAAGCGAAGTGCCCCAAGCGTTTAAAGACTTTTCTTTTTAACAGGCGCACGGTGGCAAACGCATGGCAACACACCACCGTCTTGTTGAACGAAGCAGTCGATGCTCTCATCACAACACCAGACGGTCACTATGTCGACGCAACTTTTGGGCGCGGTGGCCACGCGCGTCTGATCCTATCGCGCCTGAGTGCGCAGGGTCAATTGACAGCTTTCGACAAAGACACCGAGGCATTGGCCGAAGCCGCCACGGTCAACGACAACCGCTTTACCATTCGCCACGAAGGCTTTGCCAACATAGGCGATTTGCCCAATGGCAGTGTGCACGGATTGTTGATGGACTTAGGGATCAGCAGCCCGCAGATCGACAACCCAGCGCGGGGCTTTTCGTTTCGCGGCGATGCGCCGCTGGACATGCGCATGGACACCACACGCGGCCAAAGCGTGGCGCAGTGGCTAGAGACGGCAGAGGAACTTCATATCAAGGAGGTGATTCGTGACTATGGCGAAGAACGGTTTGCTGGGCCCATTGCAAAGGCGATTACAGCGCGCAGACAAGAACGGGGCCCGATTCGAACCACCCTTGAGCTGGCCAGCCTCGTGGCTAGCACGGTCAAAACCCGCGAGCAGGGCCAGAACCCTGCAACGCGCACATTTCAGGCTTTTCGGATTTTCATCAACGCCGAGCTTGAAGAGCTCCAACGCGCGCTAGAGGCTAGCCTTGACTTACTCGCACCTGGAGGGCGTTTGGTAGTGATCAGCTTTCACAGCCTGGAAGACCGCATCGTCAAACAATTTATCGCCAAGCATTCGCGCGAGGAGGTAGACCGCCGCTCGCCCGACTGGATGCTGCGCAAAACGCCTGAGATGAAGTTAACTGCGCTGAGTCGCACCAAGCCATCTGATGCAGAAGTTAAAGCCAACCCACGCTCACGCAGCGCCGTGATGCGTGCGGCGCAGCGTACCGAGGTGGCCCGATGACCCGGCTCAATATAGTGTTGCTACTGGCCGTGCTGGCCAGTGCGCTGTATTTGGTGCGCACGCAGTACGAGTCGCGCCGTTTGTTTGTTGAGCTAGAAAAAGCGCAGGCCGTGGCGCGAAAAATTGAGATCGACTATGGCCGGTTTGAAGTAGAAAAGCGTGCGCAGTCTACATCGCTAAGGGTTGAGAAATTGGCTAAAGAACAACTGCAAATGCGCAGCGCTACGCCCGCAGTCACGCAGTATGTGCGCATAGCGCAGTTGGCCCAGCCTGCCAGCGCTGCCGCGCAAGGCACTGCTTCAGGAGCGCGCCCATGAAGAGCGTAAATTACACCTCTAGCCCGCTGCTGGCGAGTAAAACGCCAGTTTGGCGCAGTAAATTTATTGTTGCGGCTATCGCGTTGAGCTTCACTGGCTTGGCAGGCCGCGCAGCCTATGTGCAGGTTATCAATAACGACTTCTACCAGCGCCAAGGCGAGGTGCGTTTTACCCGCACGCTAGAGCTGCCTGCCAACCGTGGCCGTATATTAGATCGCAACGGTTTAATCTTGGCTTCTAGCGTGCCAGCACCCAGCATTTGGGCTATTCCAGAGGACATAGAGCGCGATAAGGTCAAGCTGACGCAGCTGGCTAAGCTGTTAGAAATGCCTTTGTCGGAGCTGAATAAAAAGCTAGAAGACGAAGATAAAACCTTTGTCTGGCTTAAGCGCCAAGTGGACGAACCTGTAGCGATGCAAATTGCAGCTTTAGGCATCAAAGGTGTGTATTCACGCAAAGAATACAAGCGCCAATACCCCGAAGGCGAAGCTGCAGCGCACGTGGTGGGCTTTACCAGCGTGGAAGATAACGGCCAAGAAGGTGTGGAGTTAGCTTTTAACAAAAGCTTGGCTGGCAAGGCCGGTAGCCGCCGCGTGATCAAAGACCGTTTGGGTCGCGCCATCGAAGATGTGGGCGACGCCACAGCGCCATTGGACGGCAAAGACATACAACTGTCTATTGACAGTAAAGTACAGTTTTTTGCCTACCAAAAACTGCGCGACGCCGTGCAAGAGCACAAAGCCAAAGCAGGCAGTGTGGTGGTACTAGATGTTCAAACGGGCGAGATATTGGCATTGGCCAACTATCCTAGCTACCAGCCCAATAAGCGCGCCAATATCAGCCCTGCACAAATGCGCAACCGTGCGCTGACCGATACCTTTGAGCCCGGCTCCACCATGAAGCCGTTTATTGCAGCGCTGGCTTTAGAAAAGGGTTTGGTCAAACCCGAGACCATGATCCAAACCGCACCAGGCAAGATCACCATCTCGGGCTCCACCATCACTGATTCGCACCCGTTGGGCTTGTTGAGCGTTAACGAAATTATCCAAAAATCTAGCAACGTGGGCACCGTCAAGATGGCCATGCAAATGCAGCCGCGCGAGATGTGGGAGATGTACACCCAAGCAGGTTACGGTCAAAAACCGCAGTTGGCCTTTCCGGGCGTGGTCACTGGCAAACTGCGTGCCTACAAAACTTGGCGTCCCATCGAGCAGGCCACCATGAGCTACGGTTATGGGTTGTCTACCAGCTTATTCCAGTTGGCCCGTTCCTACAGTGTCTTTGCTCGCGATGGTGAGTTGATTCCTGTGACGCTCAGCAAGGTGGATGACTCCGCCTCGGTAGCAGGTGTGCGCGTCATCAGCGCCAAAAACTCCCAAGCTGTGAGGCATATGCTCAACATGGCTACAGGCGCTGGTGGCACTGGCCCCAAAGCACAGACGATGGGCTATTCAGTAGGTGGTAAAACTGGCACTGCACGCAAGCAAGAAGGCAAAACTTACTCGGACAAAAAATACCGCAGCTGGTTTGTAGGCATCGCTCCCATTGACAAGCCGCGTATCGTGGTGGCTGTGATGATCGACGAGCCTAGCAATGGTAAGTTTTATGGTGGCGAAGTGGCGGCCCCCGTGTTCAGTGAGACCGTAGCGCAGACCTTGCGCATGCTGGGCGTGCAACCCGACATGGCAGTCAAGCCGCAAATCGTGGCCAAAGCTGAAGAGGAGTCGTTCTAATGCAAATGCTGACGACACCCGAGCAGGCTAGCCAGTGGTTGCAAACCCATGTTACTGGTGCGTTGCACACCACGAGCCGCAAAATTGGTGTGGGCGATGGTTTTATTGCCTGGCCCGGTGCGGCTACAGACGGGCGCTTGTATGTGCAAGCTGCATTGGACGCAGGCGCGGCAGCTTGCTTGGTTGAGGCTGAAGGTGCAGAGGCTTTTAAGCCCGTGTAGCTAGCTATACGGGCATCATCAAATTTAAAAGCCTCTGCGCTCTCAGCCTCAACCAAACAGGCTGCAGCACCTGCGTCTAAGGCAGCTTGCACGTACAAGCGCCCATCTGTGGCCGCGCCAGGCCAAGCAATAAAACCATCGCCCACACCAATTTTGCGGCTCGTGGTGTGCAACGCACCAGTAACATGGG
>JANOSN010000070.1:0-2193 GCA_031415895.1 Polaromonas sp.
GCATAGCGCTGAATACCGGGCATGCCACCGCGTGTGACGGTGTACACAGGCTCGCCGGGGTTATGCGCTGCTTGGGCCTCAAAGGTGGCGCGCGTCATCAGCAGCGGGTGCAGCGGGCGGCTGCGGTGCATGGGCAAAGCCGTGCCAAAGCCGTGGCAACTGGCTTGGTCATCCATCACCGAGTATTCGTTGTTGTCGTTCCAGCCTACATCAATACCGTAGTCCAACACTTGGCGTTTGAGCGATTGCTGCCACCACGTCACCACGCTGGGCTGGGTAAAGTCCAGGTGCGAGCCTACGCCGTCCCAAAACTGCTCAACGATAGGTTGGCCTGTTTGCGCATTGCGTATAAAACCGCCAGATTGCTTGATCTCGCTATAGGCCGGATGGTCATCTAGCAAGCAGGGTTTGATATTGGCTACCAAGCGCATTCCGGCCGATTGGAACTGCACATTCAATACTTTAGGGTCTGGGAATTTATCGTTGTTCCAAGTAAACACATAGCGCCGTTTGCCGCGTGACGAATAGCCCGAACCATAGTGAAACGACGATATGGGTACACGTTCAGCTTTAACACGGGCTAAAAACTGGTTTAACTGATTTTGCGCATCACTCGCGTCAGCCAAGCCCATGGCAGTTTGGGCATAGCCTAATGACCAGCGCGGTGGCAAATGGGTGCCGCCAATCAAGCGCACATACTGGGTAATCACGTCAGCGGCGCTGGCCCCTGTCATAACGTAATAGTCAAGGTCACCGTCGTCAATGTCTACATAGCGGTAGGCATCGTGGTAGTTGTCGTGCTCGCAGCCAAGGTCAAACGTGCACGCGGCCATCGTGTCGTAGTACATGCCCACCCAGCGGCCGCTGCTGGTGCGTGTGAGCACAAAAGGCCAGTGTTTGTACAGTGGGTCGCCCGATTGCGGGTCGTAGCCCAGCGCATCTAGCGCCAAAGTGCGCAAGCGGCGGCCCTGCAAATTCAGCGGCCCGGTTTTGTCACCTAGGCCATAGTAGCGCTCTGCCCTGTCGCGCTGCACATAATGGCGCACAGCGCCTGTGCGTTCGCTGCAAAAATAAGCCGAAGTAGCGCGGTCGCGTAGCAAAGTGTCGCCATAGGCGGTCTGCCAGCTGATGGTCAATGGGTTGCAATTGACCTGCACAGTCAGTTGCTGCGTTTTTAAAGTAATGCTGTTGTCGGTTTTTTGAATATCCAAGCTAGGTACATCAAAACCTGAAATGTCATCACGCGCCCTGCCCTGCCAAGGCGTGTCTTGTGTATGCTGCCCGCTATTTTTGTCCACTGGCGCAATGGCCCAAGTGCGAGGCTCTTTGTAGCCATTGACCTGTCGCAGCCTGACCCTGAATAACGTTTCACCCAAGGCCTCAACAGCAAACTGACCACCATCTGGCAACTTCAATTGCACACCGTTGACAGTTTGCGTTGCCAACTCGGCGCGGCCTACAACTTTCATAGTTTCTCCACAGGTCTAAACGCTTTAAATGCGCAAGCCGTCTTTATCAAAATAATGCAGATGCTCAGGTGGTGCGGTCACATACACCTTGTCGCCACGCTGCACGTCGGTTTGCCCGTTAAGCACTAGCTCAAACACCGTATCCTCTGCACCCTGATGCACCACCGCGCCGTGCAGCAAGCTGGTCGAGCCCAGTTGCTCAACCTGTGACACCGTTACAGTGAGCGCGCCCGAGGTCGCGCTTTGCACCAGCTGCGAATGCTCTGGCCGTATGCCCACTGTGTGCGCGCCAGCAGGCGCTTGGGGTACAGCCGAGCTGGGTACAAAATTCATACGTGGGCTGCCAATGAAGCCCGCTACAAAAGTGTTTTGCGGACGGTTATAAAGCTCTAGTGGTGTGCCTACTTGCTCGATCACACCTGCGCGCAGCACCACAATTTTGTCAGCCATCGTCATAGCTTCTACTTGGTCATGCGTCACATAAATCATGGTGGCTTTTAGGCGTGCGTGCAAATCACGAATCTCAGAGCGCATGGACACGCGCAGTTCAGCGTCCAGGTTAGACAGCGGCTCGTCAAATAAAAACAACTTAGGCTCGCGTACGATAGACCTGCCAATAGCCACACGCTGGCGTTGCCCGCCTGATAGCTGGGTGGGCTTACGCTGCAGCAGTGCGTCAAGGCGCAGCAAGGTGGCGGCGGCATTGACTTTGGCGGCAATCACA
>JANOSN010000071.1:0-9193 GCA_031415895.1 Polaromonas sp.
TGGTGGTGGTGGATGACCATTGCAAAACCAACTTACCCAACGTGTGGGCGGTTGGCGACGTGGTGCGCGGCCCGATGCTGGCGCACAAGGCCGAAGAAGAGGGCGTGGCAGTGGCTGAGCGCATTGCAGGCCAGCATGGGCACGTTAACTTCAACACCGTGCCCTGGGTGATCTACACCGCGCCCGAGATTGCGTGGGTGGGCCAAAATGAGCAACAGCTTAAAGCTGAAGGCCGTGCTTACAAGACAGGCAGCTTCCCCTTCATGGCCAACGGGCGTGCTCGGGCGATGGGTGACACTACCGGCATGGTGAAGATGATCTCGGATGCCAAGACCGACGAAATTTTGGGCGTACACATTGTGGGGCCGTATGCCAGCGAGTTGATTGCTGAGTCTGTGGTGGCGATGGAGTTTCGTGCGTCTAGCGAAGACATTGCCCGCATTTGCCATGCGCATCCTTCGCTGTCTGAGGCTACTAAGGAAGCGGCTTTGGCGGTGGATAAGCGGACTTTGAATTTCTAACTGTTGAATGCGGGGAATTTTTGAACGCAGAGGGCGCGAAGGTTTCGCAAAGGGCGCAAAAGGAATACAAAAAAATAAAATTAAATGAATTTAGCAACCTGTAAATTTATTCAATAAAGTATCTTAAAAATTTTGCTTTTCATTTTCTCCTGACTTCTTCTGCGTTCTCTGAGAATCCTTCGCGCCCTCTGCGTTCAAAAAATCCCCGCACCCGTATTTAAAGCTTAATGAGCGTCACCACCCAATACCACCAAGAGCTAGCCCAGCGGGGTTACACCAGTGACCCTGCTCAGCTCAAAGCGGTGCAGGCTCTGGAGCAGTGTGCTGAGGACTGGGCTGACTACAAAGACCAGCGCTCTAACGTTTTTAAAAAGCTCATCAACCGCCCTGATATCCCCAAAGGTGTGTACATGTATGGTGGCGTAGGTCGGGGCAAGAGTTTTTTGATGGACTGCTTTTATAACGCTGTACCCATTCAAAGAAAAACCCGTTTGCACTTCCACGAGTTTATGCGTGAGGTGCACCGTGAGCTGGCTGATTTGCAAGGCACCGTCAACCCACTGGACGAGCTGGGCAAGCGCATGGCCAAGCGGTACCGGCTGCTGTGTTTTGACGAGTTTCATGTAGCCGACATTACCGACGCGATGATTTTGCACCGGCTGTTAGACGCGTTGTTTGAAAACGGCGTGGGCATGGTGACCACTAGCAATTTTCACCCCGATGACCTCTACCCCAACGGGTTGCACCGTGCGCGCATTTTGCCTGCCATTGAGCTTTTAAAGACGCATATGCAAGTCATCAGCGTTGATAACGGCACTGACTACCGCCGCCGTACGATGGAAAAAGTAAAGCTGTACCACACGCCTTTGGGCACAGATGCCGATATCGAAATGGAACTGGCTTTTAGTCAACTGGCTGAGAGCCGCGATGAAAATCCAGTGTTGTATATTGAATCTCGGCATATCGAGGCCCAACGCAAGGCCGGCGGCATTGTGTGGTTTGACTTTAAACAGCTGTGCGGCGGGCCGCGCAGCCAAAACGATTATTTAGAGCTGGCCACGCAATTTCACACCGTGTTGCTGAGTAATGTGCCGCAAATGTTTGTACGCCATGCCTCTGAGGCACGGCGTTTTACCTGGCTGGTAGACGTGCTATACGACCGCCGGGTGAAGTTGATCATGTCAGCCGCAGTACCGCCTGAGCAGCTGTACACCGAAGGGCCGCTGGTGCACGAGTTTCCGCGCACAGTGTCGCGCTTAAACGAAATGCAGTCCACTGAGTTTTTAGCGCTAGAGCGGCGCATGGTAGACACCAGCCTGACCTGATGCCTCTGCGACTGAGGGATAATATGCGCATGGTGCGTCGATCTATGTTTCACTCAGTATTCAACAAGACTGCTATTTTTTTGATAACTACTTGTTCAATAAATACTTGGACTTCAGCCCAAATAGCCTCCAATCCAGCAGTATTGACCAATACCACGACTGTGGCGCTGGGCCAAGAGCCACAAGAACGCGCACGGATTGCCCTACAGCGTACAGCGGCTGAGACCAGCTTTGAAACTGCTAAAGTGGCTTGTTACCAAAAATTTGCAGTCAACGCTTGCGTAGCCAAGACACGGGCTCAGCAGCGGGAAGCGCTGGCTGATTTGAAGCGCCGCGATGTGGCGCTGAACGATCAAGAGCGTAAGAGCCAAGGCTTAGCTCAGCTGCAAAGAACCGAGGAAAAAACCTCGCCGCAAAGAGAAGCTGAAATTGCCATACAGCGGGACGAAGCGTTGGCTAAAACTGCCGAACGCCAAGCAGAGCAAGCTAAGAAACAAGCCGATCAAAAATTGAAATTGCAGGCCGCACCGCCGACAGACCCTGCTAAAACGCCCAAACAGGCCCAAACTCCAAAAGCAGTTGCACCTAAAGTAGCTAAAAACCCCAGATCGCCCGAGGACGCTGCCACTGCCAAGGCACTGTATGACAAACGCCAGCTAGAGGCGGCGCAGCACCGTGCCAAGGTGCAGGCTCAACAGCAGGGTAAAAAACCTGCTGAAACACTGCCTGTACCGCCAAACTAGGTGGACTGCACACCTGGTGCGCGCAGGCTAGCGGATGCTGCTCATGGATGGGATAACGATGGGCTTGGCAGCCTCAGGGCCTAAAGGCTCCAGCTTGATCACCACCAGTGACAAGTTGTCACCCGTGCCGCGTGCGCGGGTACGGGCTTTGTCAATCAAAAACTCAGTGGCCTCACGCGGGCTTAAGGCCGACAAAACCGAGCCCAGCTCGGTATTAGAAAAATAGTGCCATACGCCGTCGCTGCACGCCATGATCGTGTCACCGGGGCGAAGTGAAGGGATGTAGTGCACGTCAACAGCTGGGTCCTCGTCCGTACCTAAGCAGCCCATTAAGATATTGGACTGCGGGTGAACGTTGGCTTCTTCCTCGGTAATCTCGCCTTTGTCGACCAAGGTTTGCACGTACGAATGGTCCATCGTGCGCTTGATTAACTTGTTACCGTGGTAATAATAAATACGCGAATCACCCGCGTGCACCCAGTGGCAGTCGCCTGCAGGGTTGATTAAAAAAGCACACAAGGTGCTGTGCGGCTCTTCTTCAGCAGATATTGCCGTCAGCTTAATGACGATGTGGGCCTCTTGCACCAGTTGTTTCAGCACCGATGGTGCGTCGTCAACCTCGGGGGAGTAGCGCTCAAACAGCTGCTTGGCTGTCATCATCACTTGGTCAGACGCTTTGCGCCCGCCGCTGCGCCCACCCATACCGTCAGCTATCACGGCCATCACACAACCGTTGATACGTGGGTGGTTTAGCAGCACAACCTGGTCTTGCTGGTATTCGCGGTCACCTTTGTGGATGCCGGTAGAAGCGGTAATTCGATATCCCTTAGACATAGTGCGGTGTTTTCAGTGGTTTTAATTTATGCTGAAGTTGTAGCAACATAGTGTGCGCATACAGTGTATTGCAATTATTATCGAAGCATTCCCGGCGTACGCACTACTTATCTTGGACTCTAACCTACATTTCCCATCCCGGCAGCTTATTGAGCTGCAAATGGAGCATGCTGAACTGAACGCCAGCATCGACCGGTTTGGTGTGCCCGCAAGCGACACGCCGCCTGACGAGCTGCTGCTGCGCCGCTTAAAAAAGCGCCGTCTGGCCCTGCGCGACCAAATAGCCCAGCTGCAAAGCACTATCGACGGGAAAGAACCCGCCTGATGCGCCTGCAAGACCAAGTACGCACGGCGTTTACAGCGGGCGGCGTGTTAGAACGCGCCACCGAAGAATTTGCCCCCCGCCAAGGCCAGCGCGACATGGCCATGGCGGTGGCACAAACCATTGAAGACGGCGGCGCCTTGGTGGTGGAGGCGGGCACGGGCGTCGGAAAAACATTCGCTTACCTTGTTCCTGCCCTACTGTCGGGCGCGCGCGTCATGGTGTCCACCGCCACCAAGGCCTTGCAAGACCAATTATTCTCGCGCGACGT
Source organism: Polaromonas sp. (assembly GCA_031415895.1). Lineage (GTDB taxonomy): Bacteria > Pseudomonadota > Gammaproteobacteria > Burkholderiales > Burkholderiaceae_C > JAAFIP01. The sequence goes on from JANOSN010000071.1 coordinate 4,017, forward strand.
GCCCCGCTTAGTGCAGGCGCTGGGCTTGCCGGTGCGCATCGCCCTGCTCAAGGGCCGCAGCAGCTACCTGTGCCTGCACCGCATGGCACTGGCGCGCCATGAGGCTGGGCAAGACCGCTTTGCTGTGCACACATTGGCCAAGATTGAAGAATGGTCCCAGGTGACTTTTACCGGCGATTTGGCTGAAATCCCCGGCCTTGACGAACGATCTAGCGTGATCCCCTTAGTCACCTCCACCCGCGACAACTGCTTGGGCAGCCAATGCCCCAAATTCAAAGCTTGTCATGTGAACCTAGCCAGGCGCGAGGCACTAGCGGCTGACTTGGTGGTGGTGAATCACCATTTGTTTTTTGCTGACTTGGCCGTGCGTGAGTCTGGTATGGCCGAGCTGCTGCCCAGCGTGCGCGTAGCCATTTTTGACGAAGCGCACCAGCTTAATGAAACAGGCGTGCAGTTTTTAGGCAATAACCTCAGTACAGGCCAACTGCTAGATTTTTGCCGCGACATGCTGGCCGCTGGCCTGACGCTGGCACGTGGCCTGGCTGACTGGCAAAGCTTGGTAAGCGGGGTAGAGCGCGCCACCCGCGAGCTGCGCTTAGTGGTAGGCAAGCAGCCCGCCAACGCCCGCGTGCGCTGGAGGGGCCCCATGCCCGAGGGACTGGACGAGACTGCATGGACACAAGCCTTGCTAGACCTTGATGCAGCCTTGGGCTTAGCCTGTGAAGGCCTAGCCACTGTCAGCGAGATAGCCCCTGATTTTGTGCGCTTGCACGAGCGCGCCAGCCTGTTGGCCGACCAGTCGCTAGCGTTTACCAAAGCCTGCGCGCCAGGGGCCGTGCGTTGGCTAGACGTGGGCGTGCAGCTGCGCTTGGTCGAGTCGCCGCTGGACATTGCCAGCACGGTGCGCAAACGTTTGTTGGGCTTGGACAAAGACGGTGCGTTGCTAACCAGTGATAACGAAGTCGCAGAGATGGAGCGCCGCCAGCGCAGCTACATATTCACATCAGCCACTTTAGGCGATGACGATAAGCTCAGCTGGTTTACCCAGCCCTGCGGCCTGCAGAGCGCGCAAGTTTTGCAGGCCAGCAGCCCTTTTGACTACGCCACGCAGGCCACGGTGTATGTGCCGCGCCATCTGCCGCAGCCCAAAGACGCAGGCCATACGCTGGCCGTGGCCGATTTAGCCGCCAAAGCCGTACGCCGCTTAGGCGGCCGCACCTTGGTGCTGACCACCACATTGCGCGCCCTTAAAGCAATAGGCGACGACATGACCGACAGCTTAGACGGCAGCGGTATTGTGGTGCTAGTGCAGGGCAGCGCGCCTAAGCGCGAACTGGTAGAGCGTTTTAGAGAAGGCACCACCCCTGGCCAGCCCGGCTGTGTGCTGGTAGCGTCAGCCAGCTTTTGGGAGGGTATCGACGTGCCGGGTAACGCACTGCAAATGGTGATTATCGACAAGCTGCCCTTCCCCCCACCGGGTGACCCGCTGGTGGAGGCGAGGGCGCAAAAGATCGAATCTGAAGGCCGTAGCCCGTTTAACGATTACTTCGTCCCTGAGGCCGCTGTATCGCTTAAACAAGGCGCAGGCAGGCTGATTCGCCGTGAGAGTGATTGCGGTATTTTGGTAGTGTGCGATACACGGCTGGTGCAAATGGGCTACGGTAAACGCCTATTGAACGCACTGCCTCCGATGCGGCGTATCTTCACCCCTGAAGAGTTTGAAAGCGCTTTGGATGCGCTTCATTAGTTAGTTAGACAGCTATTAATTTAATAGCTAACTATGTAATGAATGCTTGGACTATGGACACTTTTCATTACTAAAAACGTAACATACGAAGTTATGTGCCAATCACCCCACCATCCAGCTTGCGAATCACCACCGTGGCCGAGCGTGGCATGCCGCCGGGTTGGTAGTCAGGCCAGTTAGAGAATTTGGATGGCTCTTTCGGGTCGCTGCGGTCGCTGGGTGTCTCGCCGGGGTGCTGAATGTTGATGAACATCGTGCGCATGTCTTGGCTCCAGGTCACACCTGTTATCTCGCAATTGGTGGGGCCAGTTAAAAATCTGCGCATCTCGCCTGTTTTGGGGTCGCAGGCCAGCATTTGGTTGTTGCCCATGTTGACTAGCTCGCCTTTGTACATTTGGCTGGCGTGCATATCGGTTTGTACCCACAGCGTGCCATAGGGATCGAACGCTAGACCATCAGCACAGGCAAAAATATCGCCTTTGATATTGCCTTTGGCCTCGGCGCGTGCATTGGCCGGGTCACCAGCTAACACCAAGTGATTCCACTGCATGGTGGTGGCGCTGAAGTCGCCAGTGTCTTTCCAGCGGATGATCTGGCCCATCACGTTGTTGGCGCGCGGGTTGGCAGCGTCTACGGCGGGCTGGCCCGGCTGGCCGCGCGAGCTGTTGTTGGTGAGGGTGCAATACACCCAGCCACTGGTGGGGTCGATGGCCAGCCATTCTGGACGGTCCATTTTGGTGGCACCCAGTGCGTCGCTGGCTTGGCGCGCTTTGATGCACACCTCGCCTTGGTCGGCAAAGCCGTTAGCGGCAGACAGTGGGCCTTGGCCATGCACCAGTGGCAGCCACTGGCCTGTGCCATCGGCGTTAAATTTAGCCACGTACAGCGTGCCGTGGTCTAGCAGCTCGCGGTTAGCCTGCGCTTGGGTCATGCTGCCACTGGCGGGCTTGATAGCGTCACGACTGACAAATTTATAGATGTATTCATTGCGTGCGTCTTCACCGCTGTACACCACGGCGCGGTTGTCTTTGGTGACCGCTACCCACGCGCCCTCATGCGCAGCGCGGCCAAGCGCGGTGCGCTTGATGGGCGTGCTGGTGGGGTCCATCGGGTCAACTTCTACCACCCAGCCAAAACGGTTGGCTTCGTTAGGTGTTTTGCTGATGTCAAAGCGTACATCATGTTCGGCCCAGCGGGCCCAGCCTTCTTTGCGCAGACCCCAGCGTTTGTGGTGAGCATTGTTATCGTCCGCGCCGCTGAAGTAAAAGGCAAAGTTTTCTTCACCGCTCAGGTAAGTGCCCCATGGCGTTTTGCCGCTGGCACAGTTGTTCAAAGTGCCCAAAATAGTTTCTGCGCGCGGGTCGGCGGCGGTTTGCATCATGGCGTGACCACGGGCCGGGCCGCCTATGGCAAAGGGTGTGTTGGCCGTAATACGCCTTGCCAATGTGCTGGGGCGCACCATGGCCCAAGCGCTGCCGGTTTGCTGCACTTCTATCACGCTGATACCGTGGGCGGCTTGGGCTTTGCGCACCTTCTCGGCGCTCCAGTTGTCCATGCCACCGGTGTGCAGCAGGCCGTCGTCGGTGTATTCGTGGTTCATGGCCAGCAGGGCGCGCTGGCTGCCTGCATTAGGGGGCAGGGCATACAGGTGCAAGCCATCGTGGTGCATGCCCATTTGCACCGCTTGGTCGGCGGCGCTGTTGCTGCCGTCAGTTTTAAAGGCGGGAATATTGCCTGGCACGCCAATGGGCTCGCCCCACGCAGCCAGTGCGGTGGCTATGTAGCCCTCGGGCACGGTGATGCGGTCTGTGCTGTCAATTGGGATGCTTTTAAAGCTGATGCTGTAAGCTAATTCTTGTCTTACAGGCAATTGCTTGCAGCCTTGCAGCATTGGCCCCAGCACGGCAGCTACAGCGCCTGCAGCACCCATGCGCAGCACGGTGCGCCGCTCAGGTACGCTTACGCTGTGGATATTGGCGTTATCAGAGCGGTTGCTGTCTTCCATGGTGCTGAAGTCTTTGGCCATATTTGCTTTCTTGGAGTGATGGTTAATATCAGGGTACGGTCCGTTTCTTGGCAAATTATGCTGCGAAATTGTTATCTTCGGGCAGATGTGTATATGGATCGTGTTTTAGCAGTGAAAAGTGCTTGTAGTCCAAGTATATATTGATTACTTTGCTATTGAATTTGTAGTGTATTTGGTTTGCTGAGGTTCTTTTGGACTCCCCTTCTGCAATGCATTTGTTCGTTGTTTATCTTGGACGGGCGGCGGGACATATCGCTGCAAAAACTTCCGCGAAAACGCGCGGCAATGAGTAGTAATCTGCAGATGGTGGGCCGCACCTCGCTGCAGTTTTTGCATTGATACGCTCCCACCGCTTCACCCTGGGCGATGTGGTAGTGAAGGCACGTGCGCCGGAAAAATCATTGTGGTTCAAAACGTGACACCTGCGCGCTTAGCCCTACTGCGCAGCAGGCCGCGTTCTATACCAACTAACCGACCAACGAACAGAACAAAGAACAGAACAAAGAACAGAACAACAAACCTGTCAGTTCACCGCAATCGAAGCTTCCCATAATTGACTTATCAGTGACAAGTGATGAAGACATATTTCTCGGAGACCACCATGGCCGCATTTGCAGATTTTCAAGCCCGCTCGCTTAGTGACCGCGAGGGCTTTTGGGCAAAGCAGGCCAAGTTGATTGAATGGCAAACCCAGCCTCAGCAAATTTGCGATTACACCAGTCCGCCGTTTGCGCGCTGGTATGTAGGCGGTACTACCAATTTGTGCCACAACGCAGTAGACCGCCACCTGAAAGACCGCCCCAATCAGCCCGCGCTGGTCTACATCAGCACCGAGACGAATACCGAAAAAACCTATAACTTTCGTGAGCTGCACCAAGAGGTGCAGTGCATGGCTGCGATATTGAAAGACATGGGCGTAACTAAGGGCGACCGTGTTTTGATTTACATGCCCATGATTGCCGAGGCCGCATTTGCCATGCTGGCCTGCGCACGCATTGGCGCGATTCACAGCGTGGTGTTTGGCGGTTTTGCCAGTGTGTCGCTGGCCAGCCGTATTGATGATGCAACGCCTAAATTGGTCATCACATCAGACGCTGGGTCACGCGCAGGCAAGGTGGTGCCCTACACCGGGCTGCTAGAAGAAGCTATTAAATTAGCAGCGCACAAGCCAGCATCGGTGCTGATGGTAGACCGTCAGCTAGCACCCATTGCATTGGTGGCCGTACCCATGGTGGACTACGTCACACAGCGCAAAAAGCACCGCTATACCCAAGTGCCTTGCGAGTGGCTGCAAGCCACCGATGTGAGCTACACGCTGTACACCAGCGGCACCACAGGCAAACCCAAAGGCGTGCAGCGCGATGTAGGCGGCTATGCCGTGGGCTTGGCTGCCAGCATGAAATA
>JANOSN010000072.1:0-2348 GCA_031415895.1 Polaromonas sp.
GACTCAGCATCGCTGGCCATCGACCGCAAGGCTTGCCCAAACTCGGCAAAATCCCGCATATCTGGCAAGCCAGTTTCGGGATTAAGCTGAAAGCGTGAATTTCTCGTCATACCTATTTGTACTGCTAAAAAGCTACCAATGCCTAGGTTGAAATGTCTAGTTACATCTACATGGTGAGTGTAGCGCGTAACCCAGCTTTAGGCCGTGCCGCCTACGGTGAGCCCTTCAATGCGCAATGTGGGTTGCCCTACACCTACTGGAACGCTTTGACCTTCTTTACCGCATACACCTACACCTGAGTCGAGCGCCATATCGTTACCAATCATGGTGACTTTTTTAAGCGACTCGGGGCCAGAGCCCACAATGGTGGCACCTTTAACCGGGTAGAGAATTTTGCCTTTTTCCACCCAGTAAGCCTGGCTGGCAGAAAAGACAAATTTGCCCGAAGTAATGTCTACCTGCCCACCACCAAAATTGGTGGCATACAGGCCTTTGTCCATGCTGGCAATGATCTCAGCGGATGTACGGTCGCCGCCCAGCATGTAGGTGTTGGTCATACGCGGCATGGGCACATGGGCGTAGCTTTCGCGGCGGCCATTGCCAGTGGGCTTAACACCCATCAAGCGGGCATTCATATTGTCTTGGATGTAGCCGGTCAAAATACCGTCTTCAATCAGCACATTGCGCTGGGTGGCACAGCCCTCGTCGTCCACGTTGAGCGAACCACGACGCTGATCCATAGTGCCATCGTCTAGCACCGTCACGCCTTTTGCGGCTACACGCTGGCCCATCATGCCGCTGAAGGCACTGGAGCCTTTGCGGTTGAAATCGCCCTCCAGCCCGTGGCCTACCGCCTCGTGCAGCAGCACGCCGGGCCAACCAGGGCCTAGCACCACGGTCATCTGGCCCGCTGGCGCGGGCCGTGACTCAAGGTTGGTCAGCGCGGCGCTGACGGCGTCTTGCACATATTCTTCAATCTGCGCGTCAGTAAAGTAGGCCAAACCAAAGCGTCCACCGCCACCGCCCGAGCCCATCTCGCGGCGCATCTCTGTGCTGCCTTTAAGAGTGACTTTTTGCTCTGCAATCACAGTGACCGATAAGCGCACCAAAGGCCGCACGTCAGCTGCCAAAGTGCCGTCTGCGCGCGCCACCATGATCACGTCATATTCGCTGGCCAAACCCGCCATGACTTGCACTATACGTGGGTCTTTAGCGCGGGCTATTTTTTCTACCCGCCCCAGCAGGGCTACTTTGCTGGCGCTGTCGAGCGTGGCGATGGGGTCCATGCCTGTATAAAGTGAACGGGCAGGAGATATTTTGGCGGCGTTCACCTTCACCTTAGTCGATTGCGCAGCACCAGTGATAGTGCGCACCGTGTGCGCAGCGTCAAGCAAGCTAGCCCACGAAATATCGTCCGAATAGGCAAAGGCGGTTTTCTCACCGCTCACAGCGCGCACGCCTACGCCTTGGTCGATGCTGAAGCTGCCGGTTTTGACAATGCCTTCTTCCAAGCTCCAGCCCTCAGAGCGGGTGTATTGAAAGTACAAATCAGCATCGTCCACGCCGTAGCTGCGGATTTCGGCCAAGGCCTTGCCTAAGTGGCTTTCATCTAAACCAAATGGGTCAAGTAACAGTTGTTTGGCAGTGGCCAAACGCTCAATGGTGGGTTCGCGTGAAATCATAAATTCATTGTAGGCTACCCTACGCACATATGCGCGAGTGTGCTTACCTGCAAGAATACGCTCTAGGCGTATAAAACCATCGTTTGGGCATCAAATATGCTCATAGTCCAAGTATTTATTGATTAGTTTGCTATTATATTAATAGCAATTAGTTACACATTGAAAACTACAGCTCTTCGATGGTGTGGTGCATATTGGTGTAAATGCACAGCTCGCCTGCAATCTCAAGCGACTTTTTCACCATGTCGCGGGCTGATAAATCGGTGTGGTCTAGCAGCGCTTTAGCCGCCGCTTGGGCATAGGCACCGCCTGAGCCGATGGCCACTATGCCATGCTCAGGCTCAAGTACATCGCCGTTGCCGGTGATGATGAGCGAGGCCTCTTTGTCGGCCACGGCCAGCATGGCCTCTAGGCGGCGCAACACTCGGTCGGTGCGCCAGTCTTTGGTCAGCTCAATAGCGGCGCGTACCAAGTGGCCTTGGTGCTTTTCTAGCTTGGCTTCAAACCGCTCGAATAAGGTGAACGCATCAGCAGTAGCGCCTGCAAAACCAGCCAACACCTTGCCGTGGTAGAGCTTGCGCACCTTGCGCGCAGTGCCTTTGATAACGATATTACCCAATGTGACTTGGCCGTCACCACCAATAGCCACCTGCCAACCATCGGGCG
>JANOSN010000073.1:0-2497 GCA_031415895.1 Polaromonas sp.
GCGATGGCTGTGAGCTGGTGCAAAGGAAGTGGTGCGTTCATGGAGACTTTATTTATCGCCTAGGGTATTCACTAGAAATACATTATCGCGCTGGAATAGTGCCCTCGTTGCAATTGGGCCACTTTTAACCTTGCCGCTTGGGGTCTTTGCGGGTTTTGGCGCTTTATGACGTTCAAGGCGAAGACTTTTCGCTGGTCTCAGTTTTTTCTACCTCAGCATCGGGTGCTTTACTGGCTTTAATAAAATACTTGGACGCAAAAATACCCACCTCGTACAAAATGCACATCGGTATGGCCAGCGCTAATTGCGAGATGACATCTGGCGGAGTAACCACAGCCGCAATCACAAAAGCCACCACGACAAAATAACCACGAAACTCTTTGAGCTTCTCAATCGTCATGATGTTAAAACGCGTGAGCAGCATGACAACGATAGGCACCTGAAACGCTAAACCAAAGGCGATGTACAGCCCCAAAATACTCTCCACATAGCTGGCCACATCAGGCGTGGCCGACACCGAGGCGGGTGTGAATTTCTGGATAAATTCAAACATCTTATCCAGCACAAAGAACTGCACAAACGCAATACCGATATAGGCCAACATGCTGCCAAACATGATGAGCGGCATGGCAAATTTTTTCTCGTGGGCGTACAGGCCAGGAGCCACGAACATCCACATTTGGTACATCAACCAAGGCAGTGCCAACAGCACAGCGCCCATCATCAATACTTTGATAGGCACAAAAAACGGTGAAAACACGCCTACTGCAATCAGCTTAGAGCCTGGAGGCATGTGCGCCATGATGGGCTTAGCCACCCAGTCGATCAAGCCGCTAGGGCCTGGGTAAATAGCCAAAATAATGGCGCCAATGATCAAACCATAAACGCAATACAACAACCTGTCGCGCAGCTCCATGAGGTGCGCCACAAAAGGCTGCTCGGTGCCAGCCAGTTCGTCGTCTTTGTTGGGCGTTGTCATGAGGTAAATTTAGAAAGATCAGCCCACAAAATTAAATGTGATCTGACCCCATTTAAATGGGTTTAGTTGAATTTGACGGGGCGGTATTTGGCTACGCGCGCTGCGCCCGACAGGGCTTTGGTGCGCACGCCTGAGCGGGCTTTGTACCACTGGGGCATGGCACCTACCTTGGTGCGCCACTTCTTTTTGGGGTGCTTGTATTCGGGGAAATATTCTGTGGGGGTGTAGCTGGTGGCGGCCGCATCGCCTGTGGCCTCGGACCATGACTTTTCAAAGTCTGAGGCGTTGGTTTGGATGGAATTCTCAACGTCGCGGGCAGCGCCTTCAACGCCCTCTTTCATCTTTTTGAGTTCTTCCAAGTCCATCGAGCGATTAACTTCGCTTTTAACGTCGGCGACATAACGCTGCGCCTTGCCCAGCAGTGCGCCCACCGTGCGTGCCACGCGCGGGAGTTTTTCAGGGCCGATCACTATCAGCGCGACAGCGCCAATCAAAGCGATCTTGGAGATGCCAAGATCAATCACTTAAGACTTTTGCTTAGCTTCAACGTCAAAGGTTTCTTTAGCCGCAGTGGTGGGGTTGCTGCCCACTTGGCCTGGTGCGCCTTCGGCTTTGTCAGCCGTGGTCTCACCGCCAGTTTTCATGCCGTCTTTAAAGCCTTTGACTGCGCCGCCAAGATCGGAGCCCATGTTTTTGAGCTTTTTGGTGCCGAACACCAAAATGACGATCAATAAAACGATACCCCAATGCCAGATGGAAAATGAACCCATGATTTACTCCTAATGTGTGTCAACACCAACGTGAGAATATGATTTTAGTCTGCCAGAGCCATAACCTTCAAAGTTTGCGCTTTTTAGTTGCTGACTAATGGACTAATGGCTATCTAACAGCTACCGACAGCTGCCGACAGCTACCGGTTTAGCCCCTCAGCCACGGCCTTGGCCCGCCCATCACATGAAAATGCAGGTGCTGCACCTCTTGGCCGCCCTCAGCCCCAGTATTAGTCACAATGCGAAAACCACCCTCGGGGTAGGGTCTGCAGCCCTGCTCTAGCGCCAGCTTGGGGGCCAGTGCCAGCATGCGGCCTACCAAGGCGGCATCACCTTCAGCCAAATGCGCCATGCTAATGATGTGGCGCTTGGGCACCATCAAAAAGTGTACGGGTGCCCAAGGGGCATGGTCGTGAAAAGCCAAAATCTCGTCGTCTTCAAAGACTTTGCGGGAAGGGATTTTGCCTGCGATAATTTTGCAAAAAATACAGTTTGGGTCAGCGCTCATGGGTTGTTAACAGTTTGCAAATAGGTGTGTCGAAGATAAAGGGTGGGTTATGGCGCGCGTTGGCTGGTAAAACGCAGCCAGCCTTTGATGCAGCGGTACAAGTACCACAGGCCCACAATGCCCGAGGCAATCACGCCAGGCAGTACCAACAAAATGTACAGTGGCGATGTGACCACCAGCCACAAAATAGTCCACCAAAAGGTGCTGATCATGTAGTTATGGTGGGCGACATAAATGGCG
>JANOSN010000074.1:0-4965 GCA_031415895.1 Polaromonas sp.
ACTTGGACTACAGGCCGATTTGATGGGTAAAAGTAACCCTGTGTACGTACTGCGTAACCATTTGGGCGAACAGGCCATCCAAAAAGCGAAACTAAAAGATTTTTCTGAAGTTGAACGCTTGTTAAACCTGCTGCAAACCCCATTTACTGCTCAAGTGGGTATGGGGGCTTATGCAGGCTTTCCGCCTGATTGGGCTTCTAAAATTGAGATCTCGTGTTCTTCTTAGGATGGGGGCAAGATTTTGGACGCGAAGGGCGCGAAGTTTTCGCGAAGGACGCGAAAGAAGACAAAATAAAGACAAAAAATTAGTTTAGTTTTTTAATCAGGATCGACCGATTTTCAAAGCTTTTCAAATTTTCTTTTTTTGGTTTTCCTTTAGCGTCCTTCGCGAAACCTTCGCGCCCTTCGCGTCCGGTATTAACTCTTAACAACTTTATTTACCAAACTCACCATGACCTACAAAATTACCAAAACCGACACCGAATGGCGTGACCTTCTAACCGCCAAAGGCGCTGAAAAACTAGCTTTTGACGTGACCCGCCACGAATCCACTGAGCGTGCTTTTACTGGCAAGTACGATGCCAACAAAGCCGCTGGCATCTACACCTGTATATGCTGCGACAAGCCATTGTTTGAGTCGATTGCCAAGTTTGACAGCGGCACTGGCTGGCCTAGTTTTTTTCAGCCACTGAGCCCGCAAGCGGTAGGCGAAAAAACCGATGGCATGTTGTTTATGAAGCGCACCGAGGTGCATTGTGCAGACTGCGGCGCGCACTTGGGCCATGTATTTAACGACGGCCCCGCACCTACGGGCCTGCGCTATTGCATGAACTCGGCATCACTTGGCTTTACGGCAAAATAACCGGCCACTTGCCGCGATAATCATCCCTTATGAAGCAACTTCTCGACTTTCTGCCCATTCTGCTGTTTTTTGCTGCCTACAAGATGTACAACATCTATGTGGCCACCGCCGTCATCATGGTAGCTACCGTGGTGCAAATGGCCATTTTGTACAAGCTGGATGGCAAGCTGCAAACCATGCACAAAGTGACTCTTGGCTTAGTACTGGGGTTTGGTGCACTCACGCTGGGGTTTCAAGACGAGCGGTTTATCAAAATCAAGCCTACGGTGTTGTACACCTTTATGGCCGCTACTTTAGGTATTGGCCTTTGGTGGTTTAAAAAGAACTTTTTAAAAATGATGCTGGGTGGCCAGCTGAATTTACCCGACACCGTGTGGCGCAACCTGACCGCAGCGTGGGTGGTGTACGCCCTGTTCATGGCGGCGCTGAATGCTTTTGTCGCCTATTTTTACACCACTGAACAATGGGTTAACTTTAAGCTGTGGGGTTATGCTTTCCCCATCGTATTTTTGGTAGCGCAAGGTTTGTATATTGCTAAATATATTCAACCTAACGACGACGAGGCAGCATAGTGCAACAGTTATCAACACAACCCGCTAGTGCCGACACCGTAGCCGCGCACCTGCGCACTGCGCTGCAAACCAGCCAATTACAGGTGATAGACGAGTCTGCCTCACACGCGGGCCACGCAGGTAACCCTGACGGCTCGGGCGTATGCACCCACCTGCGTGTGCGGGTTGCATCACCTTTGTTTGTTGGCAAAACCCGCGTAGCACAGCACCGCCTTGTGTATTATGCGTGCCAAGCGTTTTTAGAGTGCGGCTTGCATGCGCTGGCTATAGAGGTGGAACCTTTACAAACCACTGCACACTAAGCTTTACATTCGCAACCAGTGCAGCATCGCTTACACTATCATTAGCATAGCTGTTTGAGTAGTATTTACGGCCTGAAAGCCCGATTTAACCGAGGAAAAACATGAATAAACAAGTCATTTCTAGCATCGCATTGGCCGTATTAGCGGTTAGCAGCGCTTGGGCGCAAAACGTGGCCATCGTTAACGGCAAAGCTGTGCCCATGAGCCGCGTAGAAGCGCTCACCCAGCAAGTGGCCGCACAAGGTAAGCCCGTCACCCCCGAGATGACTAAGCAGATTAAAGAAGAAGTGATCAACCGCGAAGTGTTTGTGCAAGAAGCGCAAAAACGCGGCATCGAAGGCAGTGACGACTACAAAACCCAAATGGAAATGGCCCGTCAAGCCATCATGATCCGCGCTTTGTTTGGCGACTACCAAAAGAAAAACCCCGTCACCGATGCTGAAATTCAAGCTGAATATGACAAGTTTGCAGCAGCCAATGGCGGCAAAGAATACCGCGCCAGCCACATCTTGGTAGAGAAAGAAGACGACGCTAAAAAGCTGATTGCCGACATTAAAAAAGGCGGCAAGTTTGCTGACATCGCCAAGAAAAGCTCTAAAGACCCAGGCTCGGGCGCCAAAGGCGGCGACCTTGACTGGGCCAATGCTGGAAGCTACGTCAAAGAGTTTTCTGAGGCCATGACCAAATTAGAAAAAGGCAAGATGACCGACACGCCTGTGAAAAGCCAGTTTGGCTTTCACATCATTCGCCTAGACGACACGCGCCAAGCGCAATTGCCACCAGTTGACCAAGTCAAACCGCAAATCGCGCAGCAACTGGTGCAGCAGAAATTAGCTAACTTCCAAAAAGAAATGCTGGAAAAAGCCAAGATTGAATAAGCTTGGGTGCTGCGTTCATTAAAAACGGCCTTCGGGCCGTTTTTTAATGCTCAAGCTATTGCACAGATGCATTTTAAGAGCCAAATAGTGCTGTAGTCCAAGTATTCATTACTTAAGCAGCTATATTATTTATAGCAATAAGTATCACGACATAGTTTCAATCATCTTGATCTTCGACACCTGCCAGCTCAGGAAAAAGCACCTTGGTAAAGCCAAAGCGCGTAAAGTCATTCACCCGCATGGGGTACAACACACCCAGCAAATGGTCACATTCATGCTGCACCACGCGCGCATGAAAACCGTCTACCACACGGTCTATCACATCGCCATATTGGTCAAAGCCTTGGTAGCGAATGCGTGCAAACCGCTGTACCGCCCCGCGAAAACCGGGTACTGACAGGCAACCTTCCCAGCCGTCTTCTAAAACGCCGTTTGCCGCCGCACCAGGAGCCGTCAGCGGCGCATGTGGCCACTGGTCATAGGTGCCAGCCAGCGGCTTGTCTGCAGCATCTAACGGTGTAATGACAGGATTGATGAGCACCGTGCGCGGTATTGCCGCCGCGTCAGGGTAGCGCGGGTTAGCAGCGCCTGTGCCGAAAATCACCACCTGCAAATCCACCCCAATTTGCGGCGCAGCCAGCCCTGCCCCGTTGGCAGCTGCCATGGTGTCTAGCATGTCGGTGATCAGCAAATGCAGCGCATCGGTGTCAAACGCGGTAACGGGTAGCGCTACGCGCAGCAAGCGCGCATCGCCCATTTTGAGAAGAGTTTGTACAGTCATGTCCCTATTGTCTATGCAGTAGGGGCCACTGCGCACTAGCCAGCTGATTTATCGGTAATAACGGTGCCCATACCAGCCAAAGCGCACCGCAGGGCGCACCACCACCACAGGCGGCGCAGGTGCTACTACTACGGGTGCAGCCTGCACCACCACAGGGCCAGAGTGCTCCACCCTGCCATGGCCTTGGTCATAACCTTGGCCGTATCCATAGCCGTGGTGTGGCGCAATCACGCAGGCTGACAATGTGCTAGCTAGCGCTGCCAGCGAGCCAAACTTTACCGCCTTAGCAGCAACAGTATTTAAGGATGATTTCATACGCTTCTCCAAGAGTCGTACAGCTTTAACGCATAGTCGCGCCAAATAGCAGACTGCAGAAGGTGTCTGCTGCGTAAAGAAGTGAGAAAGCCAAATAATAAAGCTAGGCTATTTCACTGACAGCCAAGCAGCTTGCGCCTTTCGCATCATGCTGGAATGCAAAATACCTAATCTTGGAGAGTTGATATTTTCACAAGCTGGTGGCAATTTGAAATAATCACTGCAGTAGGGCAACTCTAATAATTGCTTAAAACTGAATTTAGTATCAAAACTTAAACCAGCTAGCTTGTAAGCCGATTTATCTGCTTGTGTAACTGCAAATTCGCCTTGCAACAAGCGCGTAACTTTTTGACTTGTGCCGTAAGCAATCAAAACATGAAAATTAGGGTCATGATCATCAAATACTTTGAGAACTAAAACCGGCCTAGGTTTAGGGCCGGGCTCCAACGCTGGAAGATACGGAAAGTGACACCAGACAATATCACCCACCGTAGGCTCAGGCCACCAAAAGGTTTGCGCCATATAGCTTAATCAAACAGGCTGGAACGTACTGATTTGAGTTTTCCCTGCGGCACGGCCTTTTTGATAGCCGCTAACTGTTTAGCGGTGAGCGGGCCATCATCTGGCTCGTATTTAGGCAACACTTCATCGGCCAGCTTGCGCACCGCATAGTGCAAAACCTCTGCTTCGCGCGTATAGCCCAACTGTTTGGCCAAGCGTGTCAGCGTTGAACGCGACACCTTGGTGGCGGTGTCGGTGGGTTGGAAACGCATCAGTAGTGCATCGGGAGCTGTAGTTGTGGTCATGGCAAACATCCTTGATATCTATATGATATCAAAATATGCCGTGATGTGCGATTTAACTAGCCAACTTATCGTGTCACCGTACTCAAGCTGTACAAAAGGTCTTTGCCGCATCCCTCGCAGATCCAGGGCGTGCACACGTCATCCAACATTTTCATGCGTAAAGCGTAGGCGAATTTCGCAAACTCAAGCAACTCGTCTTGTTTCACTGCACGCAAGCGCCGTGCACCGCAGCGAGCGTCGAGCATGGCCAAACCAGCGATCACGCTATTTTTTGAACTGAGTGCGTCTTCTATGGAATGGTTGATGACATAGCCGCAGGCTGCGCCCAACTCGCAAGTGTCACCATCCACAAGCCAAATCATTTTTTGGTGGTTGGCAATTTTCATCGTCCAGCCAGGTGCCTCAACACTCACCAGTTCATTGCCATGCCAAGTTAGCCAACCACGGCC